>JBLHWY010000030.1:0-45903 GCA_047629195.1 Candidatus Azotimanducaceae bacterium | reverse complement strand
CAACTGCGTTGAGTGAAAAACCATCCCTATCTGCGGTTGAAGCTTCCGTAGGTTTGTCTGTTCGAATAAATGATGGATCATGTAACGTAAGTGTTCGATTGCCAGAATGGGGACCAATTGCGATGCGATATCGGCGGTCCGACGTTTCGGTCGCTGCGGCACTGAGTGAATCCAATGGCTCATGGATACCGAGATCGAGCCATGGTTGCTCTGGATCTGGAATGAGCAAACCTTCTTTTTCGAGTCTGCGGACTACACGTTGAATCACTCGATTGAGTGGGGTTCGCAGCTCTGTTTGATTTGGTGCCTTTACGCGATGAAATTTAGCTTTGCCTTATTTGCCAACGGTGTAAACACCATCAAGTGCGATCACGTGTAAGTGGATCGGGCCGCATCCGGATTCAGATTTAGCGCTGATCCAAAGCGTTGGATCAGTGTAACAATGCCAGTTTGCACACTACTTGTTCAAGTTAGTCCAGCACGATGAATGAGGTCCGTTTCAATGGCACGGATAACAACAGCGAGGCATCGACTAAGTGTGTCGGGTTGGTGAGCGAAAAGTAAACGTAAAGGCCAGGGAAAACTGGGTACCCACTGACGTCCTGGTGCTCGGGGATGACTGCGGTTCGGCGTCCCGATCAACTAGGTGTGAGGATGTCTCAACCATACGACGCGCAACGCAGGAGGTACAAAATCCACGAAGTTTTTTTCCAGCATTGCTGCATATTGGAGGACTTACCTAATTGTAGATGTACTACGGTTGCCCGGTCTGTTGTGGCAGGTGAACTATTTGCCTGTGAAATCTTGCTTTAGCTAGGCAGAGGTTCCGTACGACGCTTCAATTTTTCCTAAACGCAGCTTAGGTGGTCCCTACGGTGGACTATGGAATAATTACGGGATATCTGCTAAAAAAGTATAAGTTGGTGGTGTTGCCGGTAGAGACGTCGGCATTGGCTAACCCTTGCTCGTAGTGTCTTACTGATCCCGGCATAATCCAGCAGATCCTGGATCATCTAACGGGGCCGCTTGGGCCGTCTGTAAAACAGTAGATCATTAGCTATTCAGACATTGACCATCCCCTGCCAAAAAACTGTCATTCATGCTTTTCAAATTCGGAGTAAATGCGGTTTAATATTACTATCCTCCACGCGGCTCCAGTTTGATCACCTCAGCGCCGTGATCGGACATCATCAATGTCAATAACGGCCTCGGCAGGAATAAAGAAAGATCCACCACCCTGATGCCTTTGAGTTTCATCTGTTGTCCTTATTTTGATAAATATTTACAATCCTCGACCTCAAACTGGATTACGTTCCATTTGCTGTTTGGCTATAATAATTCGTTGCATTTCATTGGTACCTTCACCAATACACATCAAAGGCGCATCACGGTAATAACGTTCAACATGTAGCTCTTTTGAGTAGCCGTAAGCACCGTGGATACGCATACACTCGGAGGCATTTTCCATCGCAGCCTCTGACGCAAACAACTTGGCCATGCCAGCCTCCATGTCACAGCGATCGCCTCGATCGTATGCCCGGGCAGCATCCTCCACCAGCAACCTTGCTGCATGACAACGCGTTGCCATGTCACCCAGTTTCGTTTGTATTGCCTGATGCTGGCCAATTGGTTTCCCCATCGTGTGACGGACCTGTGCATAAGAGGTTGCATCTTTCAGTGCTGCATTGGCGACGCCAACACCTCGTGCTGCCACGTTGATTCGGCCAAGTTCCAGA
The DNA here is from genome assembly GCA_047629195.1 of Candidatus Azotimanducaceae bacterium. Lineage (GTDB taxonomy): Bacteria > Pseudomonadota > Gammaproteobacteria > Pseudomonadales > Azotimanducaceae > UBA4582. Next base: position 44,167 of record JBLHWY010000030.1, on the reverse strand, counting down.
CCGCTTACAGTGTGCAAAAAACCTTTTCCTTCTTCGCCTCCAATCAGATCGTCAGGAGAGATTACGAAGTTATCAAAAATCAACTCTGCGCTATCAATGCCTTTATAACCCAGCTTTTCCAGTTTCCTGCCCACTGTAAATCCTGCGCCTTTCTGCGCAAGAAAGAGGCTCATGCCTTTGTGTCTGGGCTGAACCTCCGAGTCGGTTTTAACTAGCAGCGCAACACAATTGCCTTCAATGCCATTAGAGATCCATGTTTTTGTCCCGTTAATCACATAGTGATCTCCATCCTTCCTGGCAAGCGTGCGAATTGCCTGTAGATCGGTACCGCAGTCAGGTTCCGTCAATGCCAATGCCCCGCGCAACTCTCCCGTTACAAATCGTGGTAGAAATCGATTCTTCTGTTCCTCCGTACCAAAACGTTCCACTGCAGCCGCCATGATTAGATGAGAATTGAATATCCCGGTTAACGACATCCAGACTTCTGAAATGGTTGTCACGATCTTTGCATAGGTTGCACTGGGTAAACCCATGCCACCATATTGTTGACCAATGGTGGCGCCAAACAAACCTAAAGCTTTCATCTGATCCACCATCTCATGTGGATATTGATCAGCATGTTCCAGAGCAAGCACCTTGTCACGAACGTCGCGATCCAACCACTTGTTGATCGAGTCGAGTATCAGACGCTCGTCATCGACCGTGATTGAATCTCCATTCCGACTCGTCAATGTCTCATTCATGATTTTTTGCCTCTTGTTGTTCAATTAGTTCATCCACGGAGTATCCCAATTTAGGAATCAGCATATTTCGAGTAAATCGGATCACCTCGCGACCTTCCTGATTGTTCGCCCACGTCGAGACCCCCACGACCCCCTGAGTAGGTCTGCTTTTTGACTCTCGCATGCTAAGAACCTCAGATGTCGCATACAGAGTATCTCCGTTGAATACAGGATTAGGCATCACGATATCGGTCCAACCCAGGTTTGCAATGGCCTTCTGGCTGACATCTGATACTGTCATGCCAACCACGATTGACAACGTGAGTGTACTATTTACAATCGGCCGACCAAATTCCGAGTGCTTGGCATATTCAGCATCGAAATGAATTGGATGCTGGTTCATGGTCAGCAAAGTAAACCAGGTATTGTCTGCCTCAGAAATGGTTCTGCCAGGACGATGTTCGTAAATGTCGCCAATAACAAAATCTTCGAAACAACGACCAAAAGACTCTCTGAAACGACCTGGACCACGCGCTGTTTTTTTATGCATCTCGATGACACCCCGAATTCCTCTCGAATTCGTAAGATACCACTAAAGTATCGAGGTCGGGGTAAAGGATAGTAAGTTCGAACCGCATATAGCGAGATTTCAAAAGCATCTTGATTGGGATTTTTTGCGAAAAGAAGCCCACAATTGCAATGAACTTCAGCAATCACCATACTGGATCGTGCCTCGGAAAATACTCAGCTATAAAAATTAGCTGAGCCGTAAACTTCTGACCGCATCACAAATGATTCTGAGGACAACACGTGCTTTCAAGATATAGATATCCTCTTTTAGCCGCGTAAAGCGCGCCCTTTTAGTTATAACACTGTGTCGACAACTATCTTGAGCTCAGCGCTAGCTTCACGCGGTTGAAATATCGTGATGGATGTCGTTAGCACTTGGTACATAGGCAAACTAAATACAATTTTGATTCCACATTTAGCTATCAAAAAAATACCGCCGCGGGTTTGCGACAAAGAGCTTTTCTATCGTCGCATCTGACACACCCATTTCTTTTAAGTCCGGAATCACCTTACGATGAATATAGAGGTACTGGTCGGGATTATGACGAGCAAAGTCGTGCGTCTCAGGCATAGTGCCGTCGGGGTTCTCTTTCATGACTGTAATACAGATGCAATCATGTGACGGACAGAGGCGATCTTCATAACCCATATCGATTAATCGCTTCATCGTCACGGTTCGCATGTGTGGACTCACGTTACGCCCCGGATAGCGATCCAAACCTAGATAGCAACCTTGGTCCAATATCCACTCTAGGTATTCAGTATCCGTGGTGTCGTTGCAGTGATCAATCTTGACCCGCGTTAGATCGACACCCTCTTCTTTGAAAATTTTTATCTGCTGCCGAGCAACCTGACCTGTTGGATAAGAGTGCGCCATAATCGGCAGCCCTGTATCCAAATGTGTTCGGGCCACCGCTCTAGCCATTACCTCAAGGTCCGGTGTTACGCCTTCAAAATCAGCCGCGCATTTTAACAAGCCTGCTTTGATATCAGTGCCACGAAATCCTTCAGTTACATCGCGTAAAAACTCTTGATGCATTTGATTGACGGACACACCCTGCAAAAACCTGGGAACATCCAACCACCAGCCAGTGACGTTGATGATATTTACTCCAGATCGTTCAGATGCTAATTTTAGGAGTGGCACATTTCTGCCCAGATCAAACGTCGTGCAATCTACAATCGTATCGATACCGGCAGACTTCGCCTCAACCAAGCCTGCCACGGCCCTTTCTTCCCGTTCTGCACCGAGCAAATCGGGATAACTATCGTATAAACCGCTTGCACTAATCATGACGTGCTCGTGCATCAACGTGAAGCCAAGTTGATTTGCATCGATCGAGCCTAAGACCGTATTTATCGTTGACGATTTCTCTGACATCTTTTCTGACATGAAGGTAGCCTCTTATTGACCTATATTAAATTTATCGTTGCTGATTGCGGCGGTTTTTGCAAGTAATCACAATTCAACTTAGGGCGCTCTCTAACCTCAGTAGCATTGATAAGCGATGCCCTAAGCCGATGAAGAACTCGCAAGGGGTAAACTGAAGAGATAAATCAAATTAGATTCCAACTTTTTTGTTGAGACAGCGCGTTCAAAATTACGATAGAACGACAACAGAATGAGCCCGACGATGCCACTATCGCCGATTAAGGGTTCGGTAAGTGATCAAAACCAGCCGCGATACTTTTGTTTTCCTCAAGAACAGAAACATGAGACCACCAAGATCATCGACACGGAGATTTTCAAACTGATTGGGCCATCTTAAAGAATCGTTTGTAGCCACGAAAATTGTACGCAAAATACTCTGCGTTATGGACCAGTACAGGCTGAGCAAGGCATCTGTTTACAGGCCATGGAAGAATACGGCGTAGAGAATATCCTCTGCATAGCAACAATGTTGGCTCGTGACTTTTTGGCGTTCAACACCAAAACAACAGTATTTCAACATTCGATTGGGAGAATGCGCCAGGTGAGGCATAGTAATCTCTACCTCGCGAGTACTCATAAAAGTCCTGCGAACAAGCATACGCTGCACCAGGCAAAACTCGGCCCAGCCTGTCCTTGAAATTCAGCAACACCTCCCAACTAGTTGCGGCCAAGCTCAATTTGCTGATAATCAGAAGCTTCATATTTGTCATATTGTTCGCTGGAAAGTTCATTTAAACCGACAACCACTGCTGCAACATCAAATTCATCTAGCACATGGATTTCCAACCATCCGCACAGTCCTTTCGCATCAACGGGTAGCAATGTTCCTGCTCAGCCAGCTTCGGCAATTAGTCCGTATACGCTACTGTGTAGGCACAATTACGAGGCGGTAAATTCAAACCGCATTTACTCTGGATTGCAAAAGCCCGCGTCGTTATGACATTATTAAGTCACTCACATCGGACGGATATCATGAGACATGATTAATTTTACGCGATCCAGGAGGCGGCGATGAGCGATATGGAACCTTATGTTCCGCTGCTCCAACGTACTGAGGGTCAACCACCACCCAATGCAGCAAACGGTGGCCTGTCCTATATGTCTTTCGATCGTAACGGAGATTCGGGAACAGAGGCTGCAATAGAAACGGCTCTTAAACAGATTGCAGATGGTGAAGGGCAGGCTGTAATCGACATGCTTGAAAGTACGCCGCCTGGCCCCATCGCGACCAAATGGGGACTCGGCTTTCGTCGGTATGCAGAATGCCTGAAGTATATTCACGACAACAACATTAAGGCACCGAAAGGCGGTATTGCGATTCCGCTGCGCTACACCATCGACGAACAACCGTCTTACTCCATCGTCTCGAGCAATAGCTTGTGGCAGGACCCTGTTCGAGAGGCAGAAGCTAAGGCACTGCGCAAAGATGAGAAAGACAGTGTTAGACGTAGCTTGTATTTTCCTCAGGTGCTACGAGATGCCAGACGTATAAAGGAGTATTACCCTAATTTATCGCCATCCAGTCCAGAGTGCATGGACAAACTCGGCGTCTCTCTGGCACACATCGAATCGAAGTGTGAAAACTTTTACGATGCAGCAGAAGTTGAACGTGTGTATTACCCCGAGATGGAAAAGCTCCTGCTTGAGTTTTTTCCAGACGCGAAGGATGCCCTAGTTTTTAATCATGACGTATTCGACAAAGATTACGAAGGGGATCGCACCGAGGATCAGGCTAAAAAGAACCCTGGGGTAAACGCTAACTATGCCAATCTAGTGCACAATGATTTGAATGACAATAGCGGTCGAGTAAGGTGCCGCGAACTCCTCACCAAGAACCTCCGCAACTTTGGTCGCGAGCAACATTATTCAGAAGCTGAAGCAGATGCGAAGATGTCGCGACGTTTTATGTCCATCAATCTTGCCAAGCCAATGCAGACAGTTCGTCAGAACCCCTTCGTTCTTTGTGCTTGGCCGTCATTCTCGGATCAATCCTATATCACTGGCTATCGTGTGTACGATGATCGTGTTGGTGAAACAACACGCTTCACTTATCGACCTGAACATGAATGGTATTGGCTGCCAGAACAAACCCGTACCGAAGTTTCAATGTTAAAGTGCTACGACTCAATTACCGACGGTTCGGTCTCTCGCTGGTCGTTCCACAGTGCTTGCGTGGATCCAACGGCACCTACCGATGCACCGTGTCGGAAAAATGTCGTAGTTAGATCATTTGTATTTTTTTAGGCAGAGACTTAAAGCCACAGTCATCTAGACTTCTAACCGGAAATATTTCGCCTTTCGAAGGACGTGACCGGCAGCGGGCGATAAGAGTATAAATTTTAACCCGCATTGACTCAGGCTTGCAAAAGCATCCTGCCGTAGAATTTTGACTAAATAAGATGGGCGCGTAGCGGAGACACTGAGTATTGATTAACAAACATAATCCGTATTCTTACAGATCACGCTTCGCCCGCTTAATATCGTTTGTTAACGGCAATAGCGACAGTCCTTCCGGCGGATCTAACAACTGAACTGCCATATCGCCAATTTAGCGATAAAGTGGGGATATTAGGTCAACTTTCATTTATTCAGCCTACGTCACAACAATGGACAGCACTGCAGGTAAATTAGATGATATTTGCTGCCAGTATGCAGCATTATCAACATGCCAAATTTCACCAGTATCGGTACCCACATAGACGGCACCCAGTTGCTCCGGGTCTGCAACCAATCCATGAAAATTAGCACGACTCGGCTCCGCACACATCGTGCGCCAGGAAACCCCGTCGTCTGCTGAGTGAAAAAGCATTGCCTTAGCACCTTCTGCTTGTTTATAACTTGAAAAGGCACTGGGTGCACTACCCACCGTAATACCCGCATCGTCTATTGCCATAGGACGAGAGTAGCGTGGCTCGATGCCGACCCAGCGATAATGCCACGTTTGTCCAAAGTCCTCTGAACAAAACACACCTGCGTTACCTTCAATCATATCGGCCACGCCATCGAGGCGTCCATAGCCCGTGCTGGCAAATACTACGTCAGGATCTTGGGGGTGCTGAAAGATCATATGCAAATCGGGGTTGTCTCCAGGTAGCACCAACGACCAGCTTACGCCACGATCTTCGCTACGCATAATGCCTCCGACTTCAACACCTACCAGGATGCGCTGTGGATTATCCCGATCAACAACTATCGCCCGCGCTCGAGCCTCAATAGGTGGGTCCAGCGGTATGCACCATTCATACTGATGTGGGGAATCGTTAAAAGCCTCAACCGCTTGCCAGGTTAGGCCTTGATCGTCGCTAAAGAAGAGTCCAGCAGGTAGCGTACCTACCCAAATTCGATCTAGCGAATCAACGCGTACTTGCCAGACCTCGAAGCCCTCCAGGCCAACCAAATGCCAACCTAGCCCGCCATCAGTGGAGCGATAGAGTCCAGCTCCACTGCCCGCAAGAATGACCCCTCCAACGTTCACCAGTTCACGCACACCGCCACACGCCAGTTGACAGACCCCATCAAGAAAAACGCCTTTAGTAGTTCCCGCTATCAATGCCATAACCGCCTCCGCAAAAAACAACTGGTAAAGTATCTTTCGTTTGGCATTCGATTCTACAACTATGAACCGGGGATAGTAAATTTAAACTGCATTTACTCACCTCTTAGGTCTCTAATGTAAAACAGCCACGGCTGTTGCTGACAGAACGGACTTACGAACTTGTGTCATCGATGCGTTATCCACGATCGCCATCAGCAGCACGCAAGTCACGCTTTATCTTTGGTATGACAATGAATGAGGATATTCCAACAGCTACCTTGAGGTAGCGAACGTAGGGTCATCGCTTGGCCGACAATAACCCTCAGGTTTTATTGTCAGAGGTTAGGCAGTATCTGATTTTTCTCTGCTACGAATTTTTTGGCGTAATCACTAACGTAATTAGTGATTAGCCTAGCAATTAGTCGCACTACCAGTAATGTTGGTCTCCAATGAATTACTAACCGTAATATGGCTGGCGACAGTACAAACGATCTCTAGCATTGCCATGGATCTCAATACAATGAGCGCTAAAAGCTTAACCGAATTTTTAGAATTACGCCCTAGAGCATGTTTGTAGTTATCGTCATTCATAATGGGTGCTTCAATAGTGGTCTTACTTTGGTGACAGGCAAACGACTCACTCGATAAGCGAGCTAGGTAACAATACTTGCTGAATCGAATAATTTAATGACAAACGATTTAACACACCACATCGAATTCGAAAAAATGATTGCCTATAAAGAGTGACAGCAATGCGAGTAGTTTCCCAATTCAGTCATGCTAGGTAGATAAACCTAACCAGGTTTATGTTAGAGACATTACGTATCAGGGAACACAGGAAGATTAGTTGTATCTGGCAATTGTTATTGACTTGTTCTCTCTGAGCGTCGCGGGTTAGCGCATGGGCGCTCAAATGAAGGCTGATCTTGTTTGCGACGTGTTGGAAATGGCTCTCTGGCAACGTCAGGCGAAGGCAGGATTGATTGTCCATTCAGATCGAGGATCTCAGTATGTAAGCAAAACCTATAGACGATTGTTAGAAGCCAATGACGTTGTTGGAAGCATCTGCAGGAGAGGAATTTGTTGGGACAATACGGTTGCGAAAAGCTTCTTTGGCAGCTTGAAACAAGAGTGAGTGCAATGGCGCCATTATCAAATTCGAAACGAAGCACAACAAAACACAACAAGATGTTTTGGAATATATCTGAATATTTTACAACAGCTATCGCCTTCACTCTCATCTAGGATACAAAAGCCCAAGAGAGTATGAGGCAGAAAAGTCTGAAATTAAAAAAACACTTAACTGGGTTGGTCAGAAAAGCTTGACCACGTCACTTAGTGCCTTCTGAAGAAAATCGACCGCCGAGTCATCAAGGTCCTGTGAACACAGACCCTCAAAACAACTAAGCAAATGATACTTAACTCCCGGCATCTGGTCAGGCGCCAAGATGTAGGATTAGAAATTCTCATCCTTACCCAAGCGCTCAAATTTGGGCAAGCGTTTTTCGATCAACGCTTGCGCCCCTTCTTTGGCATCTGGCCTTGCGACAAAGGCGTTCTGTGACACATTGGCTTCAATCAGCGCTTCGCGATAGCCTTTGCCTAGATGTGAATACACCAGTCGTTTAGTCTCAGCGATTGCTGCAGGGGCAGAAGTAACGGCCAGCTTCTCAATGTATTCGAGTGCATCCGATAACAAATTTTCCGGCTCGGATAGCCTGTCGACCAGGCCCAGGCTTAGCGCCTCTTCGGCAGTGACCTTGTCACTTGCCCAAAGAAGGTCAAGTGCCCTGCCCGTTCCAACTAGCCTTGGCAGTATCCAGCTGGAACCATGTTCCGCAATCAACCCACGTTTCAGAAAAACCGTTGTCAGGGTCGCATCCCTTGCGGCGATCCGAATGTCGCTCATCAACGCCAGAATCAACCCGCCACCAGCGGCAACGCCATTGATCGCTGAAATAACCGGCTTGGGTACTTCTAGCAGGTAGGAAAATATCCCTGGAAGCTCATCGCCGACTTCATCAGTGGTTGTGGGTGTCTTGCCACTGGTAACCCTTGCAAGAACAGCAGAATCAAGGCCTGACGAAAAACCACGGCCGTTACCGGTGATGACAATTCCGACGACCTTCGGGTTCTGCACGCTAGCATCTACTGCTTTACGAATTTCCCTGAGCGTATGGTAAGTGAACGCGTTCAACTTTTTCGGTCGATTAAGTGTCAGCAAGGCAACGCTGCCTTTGACTTCATATTCAATGTCTGTGTAATTCATACGAGATTCATCCTCATCCCGCAAAGATAGACCTGATCGTCTCCGCTAACCTTCCCCCGAGCAGCAGCCGCAGCAAGAATCGCAGCCTTGTTTGTGGTTTCTATGTCGATACCACCAAGGCCTTCGGGCCGGCCGTCAGTGCAGGGAACGAACCTGACCACCGCATTATCAAAACAGATTTGAGAAATGCCGTCTGACTTATCAAGTGTGAGTTGCGCGATTTCAGCCCAGCGCTGTGCCACTGATGCAGGGTCATCGCATTGGATTTCTGCCGCAGCTATACCCTTCACCCGCCCCAACTGCTTCGCTCGCTGCCAGTCAGGCCCCGCGGGATGCCAGGGCCCATCCTTATTCAGAGCACCTTTACCTAGCTGTTGATCGATCTCAAAAAACGTGCCACCCGTATCCCGGGGGTGTAGTTGAAGATTAATGAACTCACTGGACTGGTTGTCCAGAACAATGCGGATACCCAGATCGTCGACATGCGCACGGCGTGGTCGGTGATCGTCACATTGCGTAATCACCATGTAGCCACTATCACCACCTCTTCGTTCAATATAGCGTCCACCTGCTGTGTTTTCCTGTATTGGCGCTACCACTTCAAGCAATTGGTCGCCGATAGGAAACAGGGCGTTTTCCAGACCGAAGTAACCAACGCCAGGGTCCCTGTAACAAACTTCAATGCCCAGTATCTCTTTTAGGTCGTCTTCCACCGGCTGTAACTTTTCCGCTACTCCCGCTATTTGTCTAATTCTTAGCCACATACGACACCTCCTCTTTTGTTATCACCATAGGTGATGGACCATATCTGTTCAAGTGATGAGCCCAAGATTTCAAAAGTATCCTGATTAGGATGTTTGCGGAAAGAAGTCCGTGGGGCTGTTTTTCTGTAGAGGATGGTCAACGTCTCATAGACACTGCTCGGGGTCAGTTCAATTTCTGCTTCACCTAGGATAAAGTTCTTTAACCTGAAGATAGTTTCCTGCGCCTCGCAAATATTAATCCAGAGAAATTCAAGCAGCTGCTCGCCAATCATATCAATGATGGAGCCCACCTACATTCGACAGTTCCACTAAACAATCAGGTATCGAAGTCTTTTTGGCAACCTGACGACCAGTTGGCGACTCCTTATTGATGCCCAAGTGAGTTCGATCATCATTTTAGTCGTTGAAATACTCCTGAAGAACGTTTTCAGATGACGCTCGTCCCAAACAATAATGTGATCTGTACATTGCCGTCGAATACTTCCATTTAGTCTTTCAACATGAGCATTCTGCCAAGGGCTACGATATGCAGTTAAAACTTCCTCTATTCCGATGGACCCAACACGGTCTTGGAAGAGCTTGCCGAAAATCTTGTCCCTATCTCGAAGTAAATATTTTGGTGCTGTACCTCGGCCGCCTGATTCCATGGAAAAGCTTCAATAATTTATTGGGCAGCCCATTGCGCTGTTGGATTTGGCGTGACATTGAAATGAATCACTTGTCTGCGATCATGGCTCAGCACAACGAACACAAACAACATCTCAAAACGACTGCTTGGCACCACAAGAAAGTCGACAGCGACCATATCCGTCATGTTATTTTTTACAAATGTCTTCCAAGTTTGAGATCGTGGCTTTGGGCTATTTCGCTTAATAATCCCAGAAACAGACTGCTCTGAAATTTCAATACCAAGTTGCAGCAACTCACCATAAATCCTGGGCGCATCCCACAACGGATTTGCTGTCGATAGTTTCAGCACGAGGGATTTCACTCCGGCATCCAGCTTTGGTCTTCCTCGACTACGTCCGTTGGATTTATGACGCCAATACAACTTGAATGCTCGACGATGCCAAATTCCAGCTTTCGAGCTAGCCATTTCTTGAATGTTTGGATCAAAAGTAACCCCAAAGACACTAATCTGAAAATGTCTGAAAGGCAATGGCGGCAGGCCTTACGAGTATTTGCGAGGGACAGGGTTTCGTTAGTAGTGGCTTAACGGACCTACCCTGTGCCGCGACCTTGAAATGGGGTGAGCGACGGGGCTTAACGGGCACACCCTGTGCCGCGACCTTGAAATGGGGTGAGCGACGGGGCTTAACGGGCACACCCTGTGCCGCGACCTTGAAATGGGGTGAGCGACGGGGCTTGAACCCGCGACCACCGGAATCACAATCCGGAGCTCTACCAACTGAGCTACGCCCACCATTTCAATCATTTTAGAACCGATGCCAGAGGATGGTCATAGGTTCGTATTGAGCGCGCGCATTATAGTCAAGTAACCCCGGCGTTTTCAATGGCTAAGCTGGAACACTTCCAATTAATCTGCGTTTGGGTGCTCAAGGTGCTCGCTGAAGCATCATTCTATGAATCCGCCCACCCTTTTGAGTAGAATTGATCTGATCCAACTAGCAATTATGGTGAGTCAATGAGACGTCTCTTTTTAACATTCTGCTTTCTTCCTTCTTTTTGTTATGCCTTCAACTTTGTCGGCCATATCACCGTCGCCGAAACGGCATATCAGCTTGCGCCAACCCCTTTGCAGGCGAAGTTAAAAGCAAGCGGTGACACCTTGTACGCCGCTGCAACGCCACTATTCAGAAAAAGCTTAAAATCCTACAAAGGCGTTTCCAGCTTTGCCAAGATCGCATTCTTGCCTGATACCGTTACCAGTGACGAGGTCGCAGTTGTTTTCGACCGATTTAATGCAGCTTTGCCCTCGCCTCTAAGGAGCTCAAGGAAAAAGACCAGCGCAAACTGGCACTACATTAACTACCCCTTTGATAAAAAGAACGGTTGCGGCGGCAAATTTCTCAATCGGTCCAGCAATATTGAACGGGCGCTAAAAAAGCTGATCAAAAGCTATAAAAAAGCCAAGGACGATAATGCTAGAGCAGTCACACTGGCTTTTATCGTTCACCTCATCGCTGATGCACACCAACCTCTGCATACGGTTGCAATGGACATTAACCCCGCTAGAAACAAATGTGAGTCTGATCTTGGTGGCAATCTCTTTTGTTTGAGTAAGCTCAGGGAGAGCGGCAAGTGCCCAACAAAGTATCGTTTACATCGATATTGGGATCAGGCTGCATATCGCATTAGCGACCGAGATAAACTATCGCAATACACTGCGGACATACTGGCAGTTGCGGGCGGCATTGATGCGGAAAACGTGTCGATGAAAATCAAAGATTGGACGACCGAAAGTCACCGGCTATCCAAACAAGTATACGATACGCCAAAAGATCAGTGGCCCAGCGTTGCTTACGAAGAAATGGCTTACGAGATTTCAATCCAAAGAATGGCTATGGCGGCCGTGAGATTGAAGAAGTTGCTTGCCCAGTTGCTGTGAAAACCGTTGTTAGAAACACAGTTGTTATGACGCCGACAACCAAAGTAACAGGCGTTGTTGCTAAGAGAAGCGATAAAGACAGAAAGTATTGGTACGCCCGACAGGAATCGAACCTGTAACCCCCGGCTTAGAAGGCCGGTGCTCTATCCGATTGAGCTACGGGCGCATAACTGATGCTTGCTACCGAACTTGCTTGAAATTGGTCGGGGTAGAGAGATTCGAACTCCCGACATCCTGCTCCCAAAGCAGGCGCGCTACCAGACTGCGCTATACCCCGATTATTTTTCAAGCCTTCGCGGATACTTATAACGTTGTCAGCTTCGACTACGTCCGATCGCGAGGAGCGCATTCTACTTAACCTATGGCGGATTCGTCAAACAAGAAACGTACTTTTTGTTAAAATCAGGCAATATAATCAGTATTTCGATTTGTGCATTCGTTAAAATCGGTGCAAAACGGATATAAACTTGGAAGCAGCGCATTTATGAGTACACTTTTCATTTCTGATCTTCATCTCGATCAAAACCGCCCCGATCTCATGGCGGCCTTTGTTACCTTTCTTAGTCGCCATGCAGCGAATGCAGAGAACCTCTATATTCTTGGCGACTTTTTCGAGGTTTGGCTTGGAGATGATTTTATACCACCATTTCTTCAACCTGCGATTGACGCACTCGCTGGTCTCTCGATCAACAAATACCTTATGCACGGTAATCGGGACTTTTTACTTGGAGACGAATTTTGTCATCAAACCGGAATGGCGCTACTAAACGACCCTACCGTGATAGACCTCTATGGAACGCCTTGTCTTCTGATGCACGGAGATAGTCTTTGTACTAAAGACCTAGCATACATGGAAGCACGCAAAATGCTCCGGAACCCAGCTTTTCAAGCTGACTTTCTTTCGAAAACGATTGAAGAAAGAATTGCGTTTGCCACCTCGGCAAGAGCGCAGAGCAAAGCCCACACGGGAGAAGTGAGCGATGACATTATGGATGTTACGCCGAGTGAGGTTGAACTTGCGATGGAAACTGCCTCAGTACAGCTTATGATCCATGGCCATACTCATCGACCATTTGTACATGACTTGACCGTGCCTGATGGACCGGCAAAGAGATTGGTTCTGGGTGATTGGGATAAGTCTGTTTGGTATATCAAAGCAACGCAAGACGAAGCGCCCGAGTTGGTATCCTACTCATTGTCCTGAAGATGAAAAAACCCTATGGGTTGACTGACGTTCATCACGGTGAATTGCCTCAAACTGGCAAGCCGCTGTGAAATCGAAATTCGGGGTCTGGAGAACCTACTAGCTCTGCGTCACGCGCTAAGAAGAAATCGATCCGTGGTTGAATATCCTCAATGGCATATCTTTTAGCAAAGTTGAGATATATCTGAAAGTGGCGCGCTTCTGATTTTAATAAAGACGTGTAAAATGCTGCCAAATCGATGTCCAATACTGGGATGACCGCTGCAAACCTCTCACAGCTCCGTGCCTCCACGATGGCGCTAACAATCATCATGTCAACAAGTCGATGGGGCTCACTCGTTCTGACACCTTTTCGTAGTTCTCCAGCATATCTTGACGCAGAGACATGAGTAAATGCTATTCCCCGCTGGTCAAGAAGGGTTAAAACTTGCTCGAAGTGCCTGAGCTCTTCCCGGGCGAGTTTAGAAAGTTTCATCGACAATTCAGGTTTGTCCACATACCGAAAAATTAGGTTTAAGGCAGTAGATGCAGCTTTTTTTTCACAATTCGCGTGATCGATCAACAGCGTAGGCAAATCCCCCGACACCGCGTCGACCCACTCTTGCGGTGTACTACAATGTAAAAATTCGTTAATCTCGATCATGTTCTGAACCAAACTTTAACCGTGCCATAAAGTAAACTCTTCGCCCATTTTACCAAGCTGTATGCCGTCGTGGAACAAGGAATTGTTCCACAAACACTTTCAGCCGAACAGATTAACGATTTGGTTGAGTTATTGAAAGCACCGCCAGCCGATGAAGAAGATTTCCTGCTCGATTTACTCGGTAATCGAATACCTGCAGGTATTGATGATGCAGCAGTCTGTCAGGTCAGCACTTTGAGTCTGACAGTGCGAATTGCTCTTTTAATGACTTTAAGATCTACCTGAGTGTCCGTCTTATAGCTTGAGTCTACATAGAGTCTCGTCACTTCATCAACCATCTCCATCAAGTCAGGTCTCTCTTTGCCAATTCGTTTGGCGTAGCTGAGCGGCCCTTCTCCAATGCTTCTTCCTAAGCCTTGTTTTTCAAGACTTCGACAAAATTTCAAATATTCACGGTCAAGCTCAGGTAGCGGCGTGGTGCTTCGACGCATCAGAATTGCGATAGCGACCAGACCCAGCACACTGAAAAACGCCGCCAGCAATGTCGCGCCTAACCTTTTGCCGTCTACATCGCCGAGGTACTCTGATAAGAAAGAAGATTGCATCGCGGGCGTATATCCAACAACCCAGGTATCCCAATAGTGACCTACCGCATCCAGTTGTAGCCTTATCTCGGTAAGCCACAATAGTTGCCTGTACCTTAACAATGACAGCGGTGAATCTGAGAGAAAAGAGTTTTCCGAGGCCACAGCAGCTTCAATTCCCCGCTCAATACGCTCAGGGGCGACCGCCATGGTTGGGTCCACCCTGACCCACCCCTTGCCTTCGAGCCAAACCTCAGTCCAAGAATGCGCGTCAAACTGGTGCACTGCCACATAGTTACCGTTAGGGTTGTACTCACCGCCGTGATACCCCACAACCACCCTGGCGGGTATACCCGCGGCGCGCATCAAAAATGTAAAGCTACCTGAATAGTGCTCACAGAAACCACGCTTCGAACCAAAAAGAAAATCGTCAATATCATCGCGCCCCAACACACCCGGTTGAAGCGTGTAAACAAACTCCTCGGTGTTATACATCGTTAGAATACGACGGATGTAATCTTCGTTACTGGACGATTCTGCGTAAACACGCTCTGCCAACAAGCGACTCTCAGGGTTCCCATCTTTCGGTAAGATCGTGTTTCGATAGGCAAAAAATGGATCAAGCTCAACGTCTAATCGATAGTCGAGGTAGCTTGTTAGCTCATAACTAAATTTTGATGTCACACCGCGACGATGGATATAAACCAGACTATGTTCTCTTACTAAGGCAACATCACGATCCTCAGGAATGTCGTTCGCCGCGAGTGCAAACAACCAGCTCTGGTGAGTTGGTTCAAGGATGACACTGTAGTCGAAGCGTTCGCCAACAGATTCAATGTTTCCTACCCAACCTGGTACAGCCTGGCGATAACGCCATACGCTAGGCCGCAGGTCATCACGGGTCCAGACGCCATCTTTATATTTGGAAAACACGAGCCCGCGCCAATACAGCTGCGAGAATCTGGGCGGCTCGCCTTTAAAAGTTGCTTTGAAAGCAAGGCCATCAGATTTTGAAAGCGATGCAATATCTCCCGGAGACATGCTGTCCGTAATACCTGTTTTTGCAGTCTGCGACTGCAGTGGAATACTCCAAAGAGGCGATATGCGCGGAAACAACACAAACATTACCAGCATCAGGGGCAGAGCCTGGCCGAGAAGAACAAGCGCAATTTTGAGCGTTTTGAGCGGTTTAACATGAGTCTGAGTTTGATTCAGCCCCACCAGAGACGCCGTGATCATTGTCACGACAGCTAGCATATAAAGTGTGTAGGGAATCGTTTGGAAAAAAAGAAATTCTGTAATCGCGACAAAGTAACCCAACAGAATAACAACATAGGCATCTCGTTTCTGATGCATCTCAAGTAGCTTTAAAACATAGGCAACCACCAATAAGCTGACTGCTGGCTCTAATCCGTAAACACGCCCTTTATAACCCAGTGGAATCCCTACCAAGCCGATGAGTACAAAGCCCACCTTTGTCCAGCGCCCCGGATATGACCAGCGGCCCTGGTACACCATTGTTCTCCAGCCGACGCAGCCCACAACCACCAGCACGACCCAGATAGGTAACCGCGTAACGTGAGGCAGTATCACAGCGACTTGGGACACAAGCATCCATGCCAGGCTATTGCGAGGTATTTGGTAAAAGGTCATTTTTTCCTTTCCGGCCTACGAATCGCATCTTGGCCAAAAGTCGCAAGCTGGTGCAGCAATTCATTTCGATGCGCGAGTCCGCGTCCGGGCGCAACTTCAGTGCCAGGTAACCTGAGACCGTATTCATCTTGCGTTGCTGCAAGTTGCACCACCCAATAGCAGAGCTTACTTAATCGGACTTCGACTTCATCACCTGCCAAATATTCCCAATCAATCCATATGCGCCGATCAACATGGGCCGCAAACTCCTTCAACAATAAGTCATCTGATCTGGCATAGTTTTTCCAAGCAACGTGTCGCAGAGAATCACCACTTTGATAATCTCGGAAACCATAGAAGTCATCAACGCCATCACGTTGCAGGGCATCGCCTTCCCCTGAGCTTGATAAAGCGCCGGGGATCGGTCCAGCAACAACTGGGCGCGGATAAACTAGCACAGTCATATCAAGGTCAACCCAGGACCATGCCCGAAACAACCCTACCGGATAACGGGTCTGAATCAACAATCGCCCAGGATCCAACACGCCCCGTTGTTTGGTCGGCAGAAACAGATTGACCAGACATTGTTCTTCTTCTAGCAAATCAGCTTCGGTCACCTCGTTTTTCTGCCAACCAAGTTGCAACGCCTCATAGGTCCGAACCCCGGCACGGGTAAGATTAACGTCAAACTCGACATCGTCCCCGGCAAAGGCTGGCTTTGACCCAGCACTCTGTAGTGTAATTCCTGACAAATTTCGGTAGGTGTGGAGAATACTCACCATCAACATGCTAAACAGAAGAAATGCGAGCCCGAACACTAAACTATTTTGATAATTGATACCCGCAAGCACCATGAACACAATTAGGAAAGTGAAGTAGACACCCTCTCGAGTGGGTAGGATGAAGACGTTACCCTGATTTAGGGTCACGGCATTGGCTGGCGGCATCCGCTTGTCCAGCCACTTTGCGAAAGTACGAGAGAACAGCCTGGAGGACATTTTTATCCGATGGTGTCAACGTGAGTGAGCAACCGCTGTACCAGCGCACTCCCGGTATGATCTGCTTGCCCAGTGGCACCCTGAGCGACAAAGCCTGAAGCTTCTCTCACCCGATGCTCGACGATAGAAGGCAAGACGGCCTGAACATCTTCAGGCACCACGTGATTCCGGTCTTCTAAAACAGCCCAGCTTTTCGCCGCTGCAATCAGCGCGAGGCTACCTCTTGGAGAGAGGCCGTAGGCAAATTCGGCACCTTGTCTCGTGTACGCAACGAGCCTCTGTACATAGTCCAAGAGTGCATCAGACACGTTGACCGCAGCGCATTGTGCCTGCATTTCATACAACTGTTCCTGAGTCATCGTTGGCTGCAAACGTTTTAATACTTGTCGTCTGTCTTCTCCCTGCATGAGAATTCGTTCAGCTGCCGGATCGGGATAACCCAAGCGAATCCGCATTAGAAATCTATCAAGTTGGGACTCAGGTAATGGAAAGGTACCACTTTGCGAATTGGGGTTCTGAGTTGCTATCACAAAAAAAGGCGCTGGCAGTGCCCGCGTTTCCCCTTCAACCGTCACCTGTCTTTCTTCCATCGCTTCAAGCAGTGCGCTCTGACTTTTAGGTGTCGACCGATTGATTTCATCTGCGAGCACGAGTTGATTGAACACGGGTCCAGGATGAAATGAAAAGGTGCCAGAATTTTTATCAAAAATTGAGACGCCCAAAATATCGGCGGGTAACAAATCACTGGTAAACTGGATGCGGTTGTAGCTGAGTCCTAGAACAGCGGCCAAAGCATGAGCTAACGTGGTCTTGCCCATACCTGGCAAATCTTCAATGAGTAGATGTCCTTTAGACAACAGACACGCAAGTGCCAATTTAATCTGGTGTTCTTTACCAAGCAGCACACTCCCAACTTCTTTGATAGTGTCCTCTAGTATCGTTTGCATCTAATTTCTCGCTCAGGGCTTTTATCGAAACAGTTTTTCATTACATCTTAGCGCTGATTGTGTATTTCGATTAGTTCCATTTCGACAGCGGGGTCTGTCGACTTTGCCTCATCATTGCGACGCGACTCAACGCGATTCAAGTAGGACTCATCGATGCCTCCAGTGACGTAATTGCCATCAAAGATACTGGTGTCAAATTTCGTAATTTGATCGTTGACACCCATCGCACACTGCTCAAGATCCTCGAGATCTTGATAGACTAACCAATCAACACCAATGTACTTGGCAATTTCTTCCACGGTATGGCCATTCGCAGCAAATTCAGTCACTGCTGGCATATCTATGCCATAAACATTTGGATAACGAACTGGAGGTGATGCGCAGGCAAGATATACTTTTTTCGCGCCCGCATCCCTTGCCATCTGAACAATTTGCTTAGACGTAGTACCACGGACAATAGAATCATCAACCAACAGTACAACTTTGTCGCGAAATTCCAACTCGATAGTATTTAACTTTCTACGGACAGACTTTTTACGTTCTTCCTGTCCCGGCATAATAAACGTACGCCCAATGTAGCGATTCTTAACCAAGCCTTCTCTATATTTAACCTCAAGCCTGTGTGCCATCGGCAGTGCCGCTGTGCAACTTGTGTCGGGAATTGGGATAACAACATCAATGTCATGGCTTGGCATCAGACGAAGAATCTTTTCCGCTAGCTTTTCGCCCATCTTTAATCGAGATTTATAGACAGATATTTGATCGATCACAGAGTCAGGCCGTGCGAGATAAACATGTTCAAAGATGCAGGGGTTGTGCTGCGGGTTCTTTGCGCATTGCTGCTTATGAATTTTGCCGTTCAGCTCAATATATACAGCTTCGCCGGGCTCTATGTCGCCAAGCAATTCGAAGCCAAGTACGTCAAGCGCCACACTTTCAGATGCGATCATAAATTCGGGACCTTCTTGGGTTTCTCTTCTACCGTAGCAGATGGGCCGTATTCCATTAGGGTCGCGGAATCCAACGATGCCATAGCCGATTATCATGACGACAACCGCATACGCGCCAATTGCTCGTTCATGAACATTAGCAACCGTCTTAAAGACATCTTCAGCTTCTAGATGGGCGCCTGTGACCTGTTGGAGTTCATGGGCAAAGACATTGAGCAAAACTTCCGAATCCGAGCTTGTATTAATGTGACGACGGTCCTCACGAAATAGATCTTCATTGAGTTTGTCGTCGTTCGTCAGGTTGCCGTTATGGGCAAGACAAATCCCATAGGGTGAATTGACATACATCGGTTGAGCTTCAGCGGAACTCGATGTTCCCGCCGTTGGATATCGCACATGCCCGATACCCATATTGCCTGTCAATCTATTCATGTGGGCTTGACGAAAGACGTCCCGCACCAAACCATTACTTTTTCTAAGATTTAACTTATTACCGTCACAGGTAACAATACCTGCAGCATCCTGACCGCGGTGCTGCAATACTGTTAGTGCATCATACAGATCATGCTTGACCTGCCCTTTACCCACTATCCCTACAATGCCGCACATAGAACCCAAACCCCGCCTGTTTTAAAGTTAACGCAACGCACTCAAACGACAACCTACAAGATGTCTAACCCAGTCTTTTCTACAATCGTGGTTGCGTTCTCTTCGAAGAACTCAGCCGCGAATATTTGAAGTTTTTCGGCTGCTGAGAGTACGTGAGGAATAGCAATTGATTCTTGCCACCAGCTATCCTCACTCAGTGGTAATTTACTCAAGATACCAATCACCACCATTGTGATAAGTACACCTCTGGTGAACCCGAATATCATACCCAGCAGTCTATCAGTACCGCCAAGACCTGCCATTCGAATCATTTGCACCAACAGGTAATTGACCATACCGCCAACCACCATCGTGCCCACGAACAAGCCCGCATAAGCTGCTGTTAGCCGAATGGAAGGTACCGAGATATAGTCAACCAAAAGTGTAGCGACCTGTGCGCCGTACAATCTGGATATCACTATTGCAGCAACAAGAATGACCAGCGACAGCGCTTCTTTTACAAAGCCCCGAGCCAGACTAATTAAAGTAGAGACAAGAATGGTCGCCGCTATTAGCCAGTCTACTAGCGTCACTTGTTCGAGCATGGCGATCAATTAGTCATTCTCGAATAATAAGGCCTTATAGACCTAGTTAGCCTAACCACCAATCTGACCTTTATCATCCAGAATGTTATAACGCACGATACGCCCCTCTATATTAAAGATCCTTTTAATCTGGACCGCAGTCTCTTCTAACGCGACTCTATCCAGCATGGGGCCCACTAAAACTCTCAGCGTCCTCCCCGTTTCGGTGTCGGCTTCGATAATGTAACTTCTATAGTCATTCTCGCGAAGCTTCTGCCGAAGTACTCTGGCATTCTCTGCATTTCGGAAGCTGCCTAATTGCAGACTCCAACTTATAGGTAGTTGGTTCGCATCAAGCTTGAATACCTCGGCCTCGTTTTTATCCGATTCCACATCTTCTACAAACTTCGGAAGCTGAGCCTCGCTTTCAATCTCATCCTGCTGCATACGTCGTTCAATATCTTCAACGGAAAGTTCTTTTAATGTGATCATTGGAGGCGCAGGAATTTCAGCGAGCACACGTTCGCGGTCTTCAGGTGACCCGTCAAGAAGCATGGGGAGAATGATGATGGCGAGGCAAGTAAGAACAATTGCCCCAATAGCACGTTGTTTCAATTTAGTTTCCAACTGCTAATGACCTAACTTTTCTACCAATAAATTATCTATCATGAAAGCTATCGATCGGTATCTCAAAATACGACAATGCAGCTGCAACCAATGGAAAAGTACCAAAGACCAGCAAGATCGCACCCTCTGGCTGATATTCGTTTCGCGCATCCACTGCAGCAGCGCAGGCTAGCGTTACTTTATCATAAGTCGAGACTTCTAATTCACCTAGTTCAGCCAAAGTCGCGCTTATTATCTCTGGGTCTGCGGCCCGCTTCTCATCAATATTTGCCAAAAACCAGCGATTCACAAGCGGCGCCAAGGTATCCAACATTGCGGTGTAATCTTTATCTTCATATACCGCAAATATCGCCTGAAAGCTGCGTCCTGGAAATTTTTCCATTAACTTATCTGACAGTCTTTGCGCAGCATCGGGGTTATGTGCGACATCGAAGATAAGCGTCAGCAAAGGCTCGTTCTTTGTCATGTTTGCTAACAAAGGGTGGGTCTGTGGTATTTGTTCAACCTGAAACCGGCCCGGCAGCCGAGTATCCAGAAGCACTTCATTGGCTTCAATTTGAGTAGGAGGATGGTTTAGGCATTGGAGTGTCTGAATCGCTGCCCAAAAACTCTCGCGAG
Source organism: Candidatus Azotimanducaceae bacterium (assembly GCA_047629195.1). Lineage (GTDB taxonomy): Bacteria > Pseudomonadota > Gammaproteobacteria > Pseudomonadales > Azotimanducaceae > UBA4582. The sequence continues at coordinate 22,931 of JBLHWY010000030.1, read as the reverse complement.
GAAGATGCCCACTCGGTAGGTTCTCCATCTCACTATTTGAAAAGTAGACTTGACCACCCTGTTCGCCGAATGATGGTGGACAACGAAATAGAGGCACTCCAAGTTCAAGCGCAAAGCTAATTATAGAAGCAGGAGGATGTTCCTCCGCAAGGATACAGGGCACTCCAGCACGCATAATACCGGCTTTTTCACGCCCAATAAGCTCAAGCGAGTCACCTAGCCACGACTGATGATCTAATGCGATCTTCATAATGACACTGGCATTCGGGTTTACGATATTCATCGCGTCAAGACGACCGCCCAGACCAATTTCCAGAATGGCCAAATCGACTTGATGACGCTTAAACAACACCAATGCCGCTAGCGTCGAGAATTCGAAATAACTTAAGGAAATTTCCTTTCTGGCATCTTCAATTAACGCGAATGCTGTACAAATTTCCAGCTCAGTTGCTGGAACGCCGTTTAGCACGATGCGTTCATTAAAATGTCGAAGATGAGGAGAAGTTGATTTACCCGTACTTAGGCCTTGCTTCAAGGCAAGCTTTTCAAGATATTCACAGGTCGAACCTTTACCATTGGTGCCAGCAACTAGGATTGTTTGCTTGCCGGGTTCGAGTACCTCGAGTCTTCTGCCTACCTCACCTACCCTCTCGAGCCCTGGGTCCCAAGCTCGATCATGAAGCTTTTCAATGTAGGACAACCACTCAGCCAGAGATCGGCTCACTGAGCAGAATCCATGCCTTGACGAATATCAGAAACAAGTTCACCAACTTTTTGCAATATAACCTCGGGCTGCGACTCATTATCGGCAACTATTTTTACGATTGCAGTGCCTACCACAGCGCCATCAGAAATTTTAGATATCTTACCCGCAGACACAGCATCCTTAATACCAAAACCAACCAGGATAGGTGTATTTGTCAGCTTCTTAAAATTTGCAACGCGCTGCTCAATTTCAGGATAGTTAAGGTTGGACGCACCTGTTGTGCCTTTCAACGAGACATAATAAACAAAGCCTCTGCTCTTCTCACAGATCGTTTTGGCCCGTTCTTCCTGAGTCGTCGGAGATAACAAGTAGATGGGTGATAGCCCACGCTTGGTCATCGCTCGCCCTAGGGTTTCACCTTCTTCAGGCGGTAGGTTGACGATAATTGTGCCATCAATGCCGGCCACTAATGCTTTCTCAACGAACACATCGTAGCCCATAGCCTCTATCGGGTTCACATAGCCCATTAAAACGATTGGCGTCTTTGTATCTTGCTTCCGAAACTCTTGCGCCATTGCCATAGTATCAGTCAGCGTTACGTCAGATCTCAGGGCTCGTTCATGCGCTAGCTGTATCACAGCGCCTTCTGCCTCTGGATCCGTGAAGGGTACACCGAGTTCAATAATGCTAGCGCCACTACTGACCATTTTATGCATTAGTTCAACTGTGACGCCTGGCACCGGGTCACCAGCAACGATGTAAACTACCAAGGCTTTTTTACCACTTTCTTCGAGAGTCGAAAAACGTTCTTCAAAACGATTCAAAACTTGTTACTCCTATACCTATAAGGCGAGGGATTTTTAGCCTCACCTTGGTCTGTGCTTCATTTAAAGACAGGGCTTCATTAATCAGCTGATTGAAATGCCATCAATTGCGGCCATCGTTGGAATATCTTTATCACCGCGACCCGATAGATTGATGACGAGGATCTCATCTTTTGACATCGTCGCCGCCATTTTCATACCATGGGCAACAGCATGCGCAGATTCGAGCGCGGGTAAAATCCCTTCAAGCAAGTTAAGTTGACGAAATGCCGCTAGTGCTTCCTTGTCATCAATGCTGACGTATTCGGCTCTCTTGATGTCTTTGAGCCAGGAATGTTCAGGTCCCACACCAGGATAATCTAAACCAGCTGAAACAGAATGTGTATCCAGGATCAAACCGTCTTTGTCTTGCATCAAGTAGGTTCGATTACCATGTAAGACACCCACTGTACCCTTACTCAGTGGCGCTGCATGCTCTCCTGTTTCTATACCGTGTCCCGCCGGTTCAACACCAACCAGCCTCACGGATTTGTCTTCAAGAAACGGGTAGAACATACCCATGGCGTTGGAACCGCCACCCACACAAGCAACTAACGCGTCGGGAAGTTGCCCATACTGCGCCTGGCACTGCTTTTTTGTCTCCTTACCAATCACGGATTGAAAATCGCGTACGAGCATTGGGTAAGGGTGAGGTCCTGCCACTGTACCGATGATGTAATAGGTGTTGTCAACATTTGCGACCCAGTCTCTCATCGCCTCACTTAATGCGTCTTTTAATGTCTTAGATCCACTATCAACAGGTACAACTGTGGCGCCCAGCAATTTCATTCGGTAAACATTCAAGCTTTGACGTGCAATATCTTCAGTGCCCATGTAAACGCAACACTCAAGACCGAAGCGCGCAGCAACGGTTGCCGAAGCGACACCGTGTTGGCCAGCGCCAGTTTCAGCTATCACTCTGGGCTTACCCATATGCTTAGCCAGTAGAGCTTGGCCGATGCAATTATTGATCTTATGAGCGCCAGTGTGATTAAGGTCTTCTCGCTTCAAAAGGATCTTCGCACCACCAGCCTCATTGGTTAGGCGTTCGGCAAAATAGAGGGGCGATTCTCGGCCAACGTAGTGTTTAAGATCTCGTTCGTATTCAGCAATAAAACCCGGATCGTTCTTTAAGCGGCCATATTCTGTCTCAAGTTCGCTGATTGCAGCCATCAGCGTTTCGGCAACAAACTTGCCGCCATAATTTCCAAAATAGCCTCGTTCATCTGGCATTACACTTGTTAGCTCGTTGCTGCCAAGCCTATTTTCGAGTTGGTCCTTATTCATGTTTCGTTACTCAATAGTTAATACTTGTCTGTCTAATCGTTAGAGCCGGTTTGCTGTGTTGCGAAATTAACCGCACCTATAAATTTTTGCATTTTTTGATGGTCTTTTCGCCCCGGCGATATCTCTATACCACTACTCACATCAACCGAATATGGCTCAACAGTTGCGATCGCCAAGCCTACGTTATCTACGTTTAATCCACCCGCTAGTATCACATTGTTATCCAGTTCTTTTTCGCTAGCGTTGCTACCCACCAACAGAGACCAGTCAAAAGACTTGCCGGTCCCTCCTAATGCATTAGGGGCATAGGCGTCGAAAAGTATTCCTTGGCTGTCGGGAAATAGACCAGCTTCAGACTTAAGTTGCGCTAACGACTGTACCCTGATCGCCTTGATGAATGGGACTCCAAACTGGCGACAATAGTCATTAGTTTCATCGCCATGGAACTGAAGTAAATCAAACCGAACTTGACTGCAAGCGTCTAGCACAAAAGCCTCCGATGCGTTGACGAACAAACCGACATTACATATGAACGGCGGGAGCCGATCTACGATCAGTTTAATTTGCTGAGGCGAAATGCAACGCGGGCTTTTATGATAAGTATTAAATCCCAGTGCGTCCGCGCCAGAACGGACGGCCGCTTGGGCATCCGCTAGATTGGTGATACCGCAAATTTTAACCCTGATACGCGATTTCATTTGATTCTCTGAGCGAGTTAGGTTTCTAGGCAGTTTGTTTTGCAAGAAACAGCCCTTAGTAAAAAAGTGCGCAAGTTTAACAGAATCAAAGACTCACAACATAGCGTTGCAGGGGATAGTTAAGCAGGTTGAGGTGAATCGAACGAGTAGTTGTGGCCAGCAGAAATTAAGTTCTATCGAATATAGGCAATGATAGGCTCTCGGGCAAACCGAAATGAGCGGGATAACTCACGTTAACCAAAAACAAGCCGCTTGGACTTGCGGTAATACTTCCCTGCTTTCGATCTTTCTTTGCAAGCAACTCAGCAAGCCAATTAATAGGCTTGACGCCGGCACCCACATCCATCAAAACACCCGCTATGTTCCGCACCATATGGTGGAGAAAAGCATTGGCTGTAATATCAATTTTGATCAATTCACCGGCTCTGGTAACAGACACCGATGTCACATTTCTAACAGGACTAAAAGATTGGCAGTGAGAAGCTCTGAATGAGGAAAAATCGTTTTCCCCGACGAGAAACTGAGCAGCCTGGTGCATAGCATCCGCGTCTAGGTGACGGTGATCTCTCGTTAGCAATTGATCAGCTATAGCAGAACGAATATTGGAGTTTCGTATGTAGTAACAATAACGTCTGGAGGTCGCCGAAAACCTCGCGCTAAACTTACTATCAACGTTGCCGCTCCAGACAACTGATATTGAATCAGGCAGGTTGGCATTTGTGCCTAGGATCCATGATATTTCTGGTCGGGATGCTTCAGTATCAAAATGAACAATTTGGTGGGTTGCGTGAACGCCAGAATCGGTCCGACCGGCGCAAATAACACGAACAGGGTGATTGGCAATTTTACTTAAGCCGCGTTCGACATACCCTTGAACAGTATCTACCCCACTCTTCTGGGCTTGCCAGCCATGATACTCAGTGCCAACATACTCAAGGCGAAGAGCGACTCTGGTCAAATTACCACTAATCAGAAATAGTCGCTAACAATACGTTTGCCTGAGCTACTTCAGACTCATTACCATCCTGACTCACTTCCTCTAACACGCCCCGTGCGCCCTCTTTATCACCCATGTCGATATAAGCACGGGCAAGATCTAACTTAGTCTCAGCGTCTTCTTCCAGATCAAGTTCAAACTCGTCATCAAGATCGATGTCATCACCTTCTAGATCCAAGTCCCCCGCATCGAGTTCTATTTCAAGTGTATCTGCTCCAGTTTCGCCCTCGAGCGCCAGAGCTTCATCCAAGTCAAAATCAGAATCTTCCAGATCTAGCTCTATCGCCCCATCATCATCTTCATCTTCATCGAGATTAAGACCTAAGCCGAGTTCAATGTCTTCGTCATCATCGTCTAAGTTAAGTGTACCCAGTAGCTCCAGATCATCGTCGAGATCTAGATCACCATCAAGACTTAACTCATCGTCAAGGTCATCATCATCAAGGCTTAGCTCATCGTCAAGGTCATCATCATCAAGGCTTAGCTCATCGTCAAGGTCATCAGCAAGGTCTAGATCATCGTCAAGGCTTAGCTCATCGTCAAGGTCAAGGTCATCAGCAAGGTCTAGATCATCGTCAAGGCTTAGCTCATCGCCATCTTCAGTTCCTGCAACAGGCTTAATGTCATCTGTTGCAAGCGTCGCATCAAGATCCTCGTCGAGGCTCGGCTCATCGTCATTTTCAGGTTCTGCAACAGGCTTAATGTCATCTGTTGCAAGCGTCGCATCAAGATCCTCGCCAGCCAAATCTTCACTCAAATCAAGCGTCAATTCATCACTGTCTGAAGCAAGAGAAAGCTCTCCAACCAGCTCTAGATCGCCTTCTAAGTCCAGTTCTAAACCATCATCGAGATCTAGTTCTAAATCAAGATCGTCTTCAAGATTTAGCTCTAAATCGTCTTCTAGGTCTAGTTCTAAGCCATCGTCAAGTTCTAGCTCTAAATCGTCATCAAGATCAAGCTCTAAACCATCTTCAAGATTCATTAATTCTTCTGAAGGTGAAGCCAAAACGACCGTGCTCGCTACTTCAACGCCATCTTCCTCGATCTCTAACTCAAATTCAGGAGACTCTTCGAGATCGAGTTCAAGCTCATCATCATCAAGATCTAGACTACGGCTAAGATCGACTTCATCATCAGCGCTAACGCTGCCGGGCTCATCGCCATCATCATCATCATCGAGGTCTAAATCCAAATCGAGGTCTAAATCAAGGTCTAAATCAAGGTCTAAATCAAGGTCAAGGTCTTCATCCAAATCAAGAGAATCATCCTCGGTTTCGCTACCAAGATCATCAAGATCGAATGAAAGGTCATCATCAGGCTCTTCAATTGCCATAATGGGTTCTGAACTGATTATCGTCGCATCCATTGAGGCGGCGGCGGATTCAGCTGCGCCCGGTATCTTGGCTTGAAGTTCAAGGCCCTGCGCTGTGGCGGCAGCATCACCTAGTGTTTTTAACTGATCAAATTGTAGGTTGAACGCAGTACTATCTTCAGTCTGTACGTAAACTTCGAGAAGCTTCAGTTGAACATCTGTTCGTTCTGGTTCTGCGTCAATGGCATTTTGAAGGAAAGTGGTAGCTTGTGGGAACCTTCCATAGGCAATGTAAATTTCAACTTCGCTGATGACATCTGCGGTCTGAGGAGTGATATCTTCGATTTCCTCATCCACTTCTTCAGTTTCTTCAGTTTCATCTTCCTCTAGTGCAGGAAGGTCATCGACGTCCAATTGAGCAGCTTCACTATCATCGTCTTCCAGCTCTTCAGAACGAGTTTCTTCTTCCTGCTGGTTTCTGCGCATGAAAAAGAGTCCGCCAGCAACGCCGCCAACCAATAACAAGGCAAGCAATCCTAGAACAATAGGATTTGATAGGAGAGAGTCATCCTCCGATGCCATCGGTTCTTGTTCAGTCATTGGAGCTCCCGCAGGCGCGGAGGCTTTTTGTGCCTGCATTCGCTGTACTTCAGCTCGAAGTGCTGCGAGTTGGTCTTCTTTTAGCTGCACTAATTCGGTCAACGTCTCGGTCTGTTGCTGGATATCATCCACTCGCACGTTTAACTCAGAATTAGCACGATTTGCCCTATCCAGATCTTCCTGCGCAACAGCGAGACTATTCTCGAGCTCTTGCGTTCTCTGAGAATCACCTCCGCTACCTGCCCGCTGACCGCTACTCTGGTCTTGGGCGAGAAGTTTAAGCTCCCCTCCTTCATCGCGGCTTTCGCCTCTTGAGGAAGAAGCTGGTCTTCTTGAAGCATCGAGTTGAGCTACACCGCCATCACGGTAAACATCAAACTCAGAGTTTTGGGTTCTAACTTCCCGCACTGCGGCGGCGACGGTTTGCTCTCTAATTTCCCGTGCATCGGGAATTCGTAACACGTGCCCCGCTTTTAGAAGATTAATATTGTTATTGATAAAGGCTTCAGGGTTCGCCTTTTGCAGTGCTAGCATTGTTTGCTGTACAGACACTGACCTACTGGGACGCACCTTTAGCGCAATATTCCAAAGCGTGTCGCCTGCTCCAGTCACGCCATATTCGCCACCTAAGTCGGCACCTTCCTGCATAGCAGAACGGCCAATGTTCATATCTGCAGACTTCTTTGGCTCCATCATTGCTTGGCTTGAAGCCTTACTAGGTGAGGATTTTATTGCAGGTCTGGATGTGTTCTGAGGCGCGCGCTTGCTGGCATTTTGAGCGCTACTGTCCCGCATGACTTTAGCGGAGTTTATGGGCGCTAAGCCCGCCTCTGTAAATACCGGCGGATCTAACAAAACAGTGTATTCACGAAGAATTCGGCCGCTTGGCCATAGAACTTCAACAATGAAGTTCAGAAAAGGCTCAATAATAGGCCGAGTACTGGTGACTTTTAGTACAAATTCACCCTGAGGATTAGTAATAACCTTGAAGCGAAGATCGGTCAGAACATAATTTCGCTCAACACCAACTCTTGCAAAATCCTCTTGAGACGCAAGATTCGGTAACACTTCATCAATCGTGAGCGATCCAACATTAGTTAGTTCTATTTCTGCTTCGAATTGTTGGTTAAGTGCAGATCCCAGCTCCAGTTTTCCCAAACCCAACCCGAAGGCCGAACCCGATAACAGTAGTAAGATGAATGTACTTGCCAACGAGAGCCGCTGAATCATTATTTTTATTCCTCTTCACTCCCAAAAGATCAAACCCTAAGAAGTAACCGATTCTGCAGCGTGTGCAAAATCGGTTGCACCAAGGTGACCGCCCCTACTAGGGTGTTTTTACCAACCTAGCGACCCATCCCGAAACCCATCCCGAGAATAGAGTAAGGACTAAAGTCTCGACAAACGTCGAATCTCGTCCAACTCCTCGAAACGTTCTCCGATAGTTGCGCTAAGTATCACTTATTACAGATGTTTTAGCAAAACTTCTGCGATTTGTATACTGTTTAAAGCGGCACCTTTTCTGACATTGTCTGAAACAATCCAGAGGTTAAGTCCATTAGGGTCGGAGAGATCATCACGAATTCGACCGACAAACACGTCGCCTTTGCCTGAGGAATGTCCAACTGCCGATGGATAACTGTTATTTGACAGATCATCAATCACTGTGACACCAGGCGCATTTTCCAGCATTTCACGGGCTTTTGCGGCCTCCAGTGGACTCTTGGTCCGAATATGCACAGCCTCAGAGTGCCCGAAAAAAACGGGCACACGAACGCAGGTAGGGTTAATCGCAATAGCCTCATCATCGAAGATTCTCTGTGTTTCCCACACCATTTTCATCTCTTCATTGCTATAACCGTTTTCTTCAAAAGTGCCAATGTGTGGTATCACATTGAATGCAATCTGACTAGAGAACACGTCTCCTCTAGGCGCATCCTCTATTGATTGTCCATTCAGCAATCGCGCTGTTTGTCCGGCAAGCGCTTCAATACCACTTTTTCCTGCGCCCGAAACGGCCTGGTAAGTAGAGACATTTATCCGCTCAATACCCACAGCGTCATAAATCGGCTTGAGTGCAACCAGCATCTGAATCGTGGAACAATTAGGATTTGCAATAATGTTTTGCGGAGCATAGTCAGCAATACACTCAGGATTAACCTCTGGTACCACTAAGGGAATGTCCGGATCTCTTCGAAAGAAGCTCGTGTTATCTATGACAATACAACCCTGACTCGCCGCGATCGGCGCATAAACTTCAGAAACACTACCACCTGCCGAAAACAGCCCAATGTGGGTATTGCTAAAATCGAATGTGGTTAAATCCTGCACAATCAGATTCTTACCATTAAACTGGAGTCGTGTCCCGGCTGATCGCTCACTAGCCAACAATGTCAACTCACCGACTGGGAATTTTCGCTCCGCTAATAACTCGAGCATCACCTCGCCGACCGCACCTGTGGCGCCCACAATCGCTATATTTACCTTATCCATTCTCATCTCCACTCACTTATCTAACAGTACGTTCTCAATTTACCCACACGGCCTGACTGCGTTGAAATCACAAGAGTGAACTCACAGACTTATGGCAACAACCCGCTACTCGGTATTTTCTGGGCAGCATGTTAGGATTCTTTGACACATAACTCAAATTCATATTTTCTATAGCTTTGATAAAAATATGGAATAACGACTTTCAACACGCCACTGCAACGGTTGGTTTTTAATGATAGATCTCGAGGGAATCAAAGCGTTTATCGCCGTGGCTGAAACTCGTTCATTTTCAATGGCTGCTGGACGCCTACACCTCACTCAACCCGCCGTTAGCAAAAGAATTGCACTGTTGGAAAGCCAGATGAAGGTTCGCCTATTCGATCGCATCGGGCGAACGGTCAATCTGACTGAGGCAGGTCGCGAGTTAGCACCAAGAGCACGACATATATTAACCAGCATTGAGGACACCCACCGAGCAATTAGCAACCTCAGCGGCGAAGTCACTGGACAATTAGCGCTGGCCACGAGCCATCATATAGGCCTATGGCGGCTGCCCAATATCCTTCGACGCTATACTGAACTCTATCCCCAGGTTAATCTCGATCTCCGTTTTATGGACTCAGAGGTCGCCCATGAACAAATTGTGCAAGGTAATTTGGAGCTGGGCGTTATTACGCTCGCACCGACTCAACACAATAGGCTGACTTCAACTAGGCTATGGGTTGACGAACTGAAATTTGTCTGTTCGCCGGAGCATCCGCTTGCTTCTTCAAATGAAATTACGCTAGAAACCCTCTCGCGCTTCCCTGCAATCTTGCCAGATATGAGCACGTTCACAGGAAGAATCGTAAAACAGCTGTTTGAAACCGAAAGCTTATCGCTTAATGTCAGTATGTCGACGAATTACCTAGAAACTATCAAAATGTTAATTGGTGTTGGCTTGGGGTGGAGCGTCTTACCGAAATCAATGCTCGATTCAAGCCTCCAGATTCTCAACCTTCCTGGCGTAGAGATACACCGCGACCTCGGTGTCATCCACCACGTGCAGCGCACCCTTTCCAATGCTGCAAACTCGTTTCTTAAAATGATAACGCTAGAGCAAGAACTTCTTCCGTGAATTTAACAGCAGCCTAACCTGTTATTCTCGGCGGCGGCGTGACACCAGCATTCTGGCCACGATGCCGAAGCAGATGATCCATAAGCGTTAACGCAACCATCGCCTCAGCGATAGGTGTGGCTCTGACGCCAACACAGGGATCATGCCGACCCTTTGTAACGATATCCTGCGATTCACCAAAAACATCGACCGTCTTTCCTGGCTGCGTAATACTAGAGGTTGGCTTCAACGCGATATGCGCAATAATATCCTGGCCCGAAGAAATGCCCCCAAGAATTCCGCCAGCACTATTCGACGTAAACCCATTTGGGCTCATTTCATCTCGATGCTCGGTTCCTTTTTGTGCGATGACTGCGAAACCATCGCCAATCTCCACACCTTTTACAGCATTAATGCCCATTAAGCCGTGGGCAAGATCTGCATCCAATTTATCGAATACCGGCTCGCCAAGCCCCGGCATTAAACCCGATGCGATAACTGTGACCTTAGCACCGATGGAGTTGCCGTCGCGACGGAGCGATTCAATCATATTCTCGAGAATTGGTACCTTTGTAACATCTGGGCAGAAAAAGGGGTTTTCGTTAACTGCATCCCAATCAACCAGATCAATTTCAATATCCCCCATCTGAGAGAGATAACCTCGTACCTGAATATTATGCTGTTCAAATAGGTACTTCTTCGCTATTGCTCCTGCTGCTACTCGCATCGCGGTTTCCCGTGCTGACGCTCGACCACCGCCTCGATAATCTCGCACACCATATTTCTGGTTGTAGGTGTAATCTGCGTGTGCGGGACGATAAAGGTCCTTTATCTCCGAATAGTCTTTTGATTTTTGGTTTTCATTCTCAATTAGAAGACCAATAGAGGTACCAGTCGTGACGCCTTCAAAAACACCAGATAAGATTTTCACCTTATCTCCTTCTTTTCGCTGGGTCGCAAATTTCGAAGTTCCGGGTTTTCGTCGATCTAGATCGATTTGCATATCCGACTCGTCAAGGTGGAGCCCTGGTGGACAGCCATCCACAATGCAACCCAACGCTAAACCATGACTTTCGCCAAAGGTTGTAATACGAAAAGCTTCTCCAAAACTATTGCCGGGCATATTTCTCTCGCATTCTTTTCTCGCATTCTTTTCTCAAGGATCGACCGCTGCATTATAACCGCATATGCATTGAATTCGTTATCAACTCTTTACCGTAGGCCTGCTTTACCTTAGGGTTAAGTTCTCAAACAATAGGCAAGGATACGAAAGACACGATGAAGGATGCATTTACAGCTATTCTGAACGAAATTGGTGAAGACCCCACCCGCGAGGGCCTCAGGGACACGCCGAAACGTGCTGCTAAAGCCATGCAATTTCTAACCAGTGGATATCAGAAGACCATCGACGAAGTTGTAAATGGAGCGTTGTTTCAGTCTGAATCCAACGAAATGATCGTAGTGCAAGATATTGAAATGTATTCAATGTGTGAACACCATATGCTGCCGTTTATTGGAAAATGTCATGTTGCATATATTCCCACAGGAAAAGTGCTCGGCCTCTCCAAGGTAGCACGAATTGTGGAAATGTTTGCTCGGAGACTGCAAATCCAAGAGAACCTTACCAGGCAAATCGCTGAGACAATTCAGTCAGTAACTGCCGCCTCAGGCGTTAGCGTCATCATTGAAGCAAAACACATGTGTATGATGATGCGCGGCGTTGAAAAACAAAATTCACTGATGAAAACGTCGGTAATGTTGGGAGAGTTTCGTGACAACCCAGCGACACGTATGGAATTTCTATCCCTGCTTAACAGTTCTCGCTAGTCAATTTACGATAAGCTCAAGCCGCGTACCCGGTTGCCTAGCACTGGGTGCGAGGAAACCAACGCCCTTGGGTTGTACCTGGCTACTTTCAATATTAGAGGCACGTAATGCATCTGTGACTTTGCGTGCCTGTTGTTCGGATCGACTAATTGATGTCGCTAAATCCGATTTCCGCGTCTTTGCTTCGTGACCCACAACCAGAAGGTTGAGAGACTTATTCTCTTTCAGTAACCTTGCGATTTCCGAAACCAGTGCAGCATCAATGACCGGAGGTAAAACATAACGCCCGTCTGCTTGCAGAGACTGAAATATTACTTCTGAATCGATTTGTTTGGAATTGTCTGGTGTCAGTATTTCAGTATAAACGTAGACCTTTCCCGTCGCCCGCTTCGTGACATAAATGATGACATAGTCAGAATTAACCTCACTCACAAAATAGTGTTGGTCTTCCGATAGCCCAAAGAGAATTCTTTCACCAAAAACAGCGTTCGCCCAATCGTTACTGTCGCCACACTCACGCCCACTACAGCGATACCTGCTTACACCTGCACTATCGATCTGTTGTTGATAGAAATCAGCTACAACCCTCGTTCTTGATTCATCGGGAAGGTAATGAATTTCCACCTTGCGCAATCCACGCACATACTTTTCTAGTTCCGCACTCATTTGGTTATTGATTTTTTTCAGCGGCCCCAACATCAATTCGTGACTATTTGCCTGCGCTTCGAGCTTACTCGTCACGAGTTCGGCATTAGGGTAAGGCAAGATCTCAACCTCTGCAGTTGCACCGGCCACAACAAAAGTATTCAACATTGCCGCCAAGAGCAGGTGTGCGAAAACCAAGCCATTACTGTGTGCTCGTAATTCCATTATTCGGTCCATAAAAGCGCACCACCGCCCGGGCATAAAGTTTCTACCCGGATCATGCTGAGTGAAGCTGTATTCATAAAAATTTGCTCACCAGTTAAGTATTGTATGAACAAACTGACAAAGGGTTGGTGACTGACTAGAAGCACTTTTTTTGCTTCGCATACATCCAGAAAATCACAGACTTGCTTGCAATCGCCCGCTGGCACGATTCTATCACATTCAACAGCGCTGATAACCAAATGGGATGAGACTATCTCGGCTGTTTGCTGGGCACGCGTCAAAGGGCTTGCGAACAGGATATCAGGAACAAATTCATGTCTTGAAATCGATTTCGCTGCCAAATGTACTTCCTCCATTCCGTGAGCGGTTAAGCGCCGACTGAAGTCATTCCTTGATTCTTGCGCACTGCCGTGGCGCATCAATAGCAATTCCATTATATCCTCATACATTTAAAACTAGCCTAAACTTAACAGAGTTTACGCTGCTTGCCTTGCAACACTTGTCATGGTCGGAACAGACAAAAGCACAGCTGATTGATATTATCTCGAACAATTTGCAACAAAACATCGTAAATGTTTAATTTAATGGGATTTTATCCAAAATTCCTCACCCTACCCGAACGCTGAATTTCTATACTTTCTCTATCAGACAGAGTATCTTGATGGCAAAAACAAGTCTGGCGGAAATACAGTGTCGGAAGTAGTTGAGAAAGTACAAAAAGCATCAATCAGGTCACTCTATCGAATGGCTCAAGAGGTTTTAGAGGATTCCAGCAGTGCTCTGCCTCTCAATCAGGGACGTGATGATATTCTGATTCGGTTTGTCGAGAATATGCACGACAAATTTGATGAACTACTCGGTAAACAACAGAAAAAAACTATCGTCCTCGACTACGAGAGCCTGTCACTTGTTCAGGAAGACGAACTAGTAAATATGGTTGCCATCGAAGGGATGATCTCTGCTGCTCGAAATCTTCATCTCCCCAGTTTTATCAGCTTTAACACAAGGCTGAATGCGTTGTTCACCAATAACAGGATTGACGAATCAACAAATCCATTAGATCCGCAACAAATCTCAACCGCATTCTCTGAAGCACTCGGTCCGGGGGACGTTTCTGGCGGCAACCTGATTACGATTTACAGAAGTTTTAATGAAAAGATTCTAAAAAAACTCGACGTATTGCTCCGAGAATCAAATCACATTTTAATTGAACATGGTGTCATACCAAATCTGGGCATGGATTCAGCCACCCCAAAACCTTCAGATAATGCAACAAGTGCAAGAACCAGCGGCAGAGCTAGTCAGGGCATAGGCATGGGTACCTTTGGTACCGTCGAAGAAGATCCTTATGATGCTGACACAGAACAACCTGAACTATTCAGTATGATGCAAGGCTTACTGAGGCCCGAAGCACAATCAAGCGCACAAAATAGCGGCCAGCCAACAGTACAACTCAGGCAAGCCAACCTTAACTCAGGTGCTGCCGGTTCAGGTACTCCAACACAGCAGTATGCGGTTCCTGTCTCAATGATACCGGGCGGATACGCACCCTCAGAAAGCGTGATGCAAACCTTCCAACCTGCTCCGGGCGAACAGGTACAAATGGTTGATCAAGCTCAGTTGATGAGTATTTTGACCAACATTCAGAAAACCCTGGACGAAAAAATAATCTCGACGGGCACATCTAAAAGCACTGATGACATTGACGAACTGAACATATCAGAATCTTTAGGAGACATGTTACAACAAGGTCGCGACGAGGGAGTAATCAATGCTGTTGATCAACAATCGTCCGATGTCATTAACCTAGTCAACTTACTCTACGATGCCATTTGGCAAGACGAATCAGTTCCAATACCCATAAAAGAGCTCATAGGTCGCACCCAAATAACCATTATCAAAGTTGCACTCTCTGACACGACTTTCTTTAATAAAGAAGATCACCCAGCCAGAATGGTGCTCAATGATTTCGCAGCTGCGGGTATCGGCTGGGCAGAAGTCGACAAGCTTGAGGAGGACCCGCTTTACAAGAAAATTCAGGCGCTCGTCCAACGAATTCTTTCTGACTACGACGGTAAAATAGAGTTCTTTGAGAACCTTGTAAAAGACTTTCGAAACTTCCGCACGAAAGAAGCAGCCACATCACGCAAGCTCGAACAACGTATCCTGAGAGCTAAAGAGCGGCAGGAACGGGTTGAAGATATCCATGAGCTCGTCACCCAAAAAATTGGCGAACGTGCGCTGGGTCGGGATGTACATAAATTCGTTGTAGACCTGCTTTCGGGCCCCTTTCACAAATTTATGGTCATGCTGGTACTGAAAGAAGGTCCCGGCAGCAACGCCTGGAAACAAGCAATCAACACCATCGATGTGTTGCTCTGGAGCGTCCAACCTCATGAACACGAGGGCGACAAAGAGCGATTGAGCATTGTCAATCCAAGACTACTAAACAACTTACGCAAAGCATTTCGAATTGCACAATTGGCTCTTGCTGACGTTGACTACTTGGTCTCCAGGCTAAAGGAGGTTCAAGACGAAACCTTCGGTAGTCGCGATGAAGCCAAGCCTGATCTCATTGATGACAATCCGGCTTCAAACAATCCGGTTTCAAGCAAAAAGCAGATACCAAAATCCAGTCTTATCTCAGCGGATAAGGATGGAGCAGGGTTAAACGTTAGCGAACATAATGAAACGGAAGGTACCGCGACTCGAGAGGTTACTCCCCCGGGACCAGGCGAATTCACAGTCACAAAAACGCAAACAGAATCCGTCGACGAATGGTCCGAGGACAACCCTTTCGTAAAACAGGTAGATAGTTTTAGCGTCGGAGTCTGGGTAGAATTTTTAATTGAAGACGAACAAAGCGTGCGTTGCAAACTGGCAGCGAAAATTAACGCGATTGATAAATATATATTTGTGAATAGGCAGGGCGTGAAGGTTGTAGAGAAAACTCGCTTAGGTTTGGCACACGAGTTAAAAGATGAAACAGTCAGGATGATCAGCGACGGGCTACTGTTCAGTCGTGCACTTGAGTCCGTTATCGGGAACCTGCGCGATTCACAACATGAACAACAGACCGGTAGCGCTTATCGACCCTACCAGACTACTAAGTAAACAGAAAATATGACATTAGCTGAAGACACTGCCACTGGTGACCTTGCCTTCAGCTTCTTGTTACTAACTACCAGACAATTCTAACAATAGCTTATTGAGGCGCTGAACATAGCTAGAAGGCTCGTCCAACTGTCCGCCTTCGGCCAACATTGATTGGTCATAAAGTACCAGCGTCAAATCAGCAAATCGGTCAGCATCCTGTTCCGCTTTCAGTTTTTCTACCAACGGGTGCTTAGGATTAAGCTCAAAGATTCGTTTGGTCTCGGGCACTTCCTGACCAGCAGATTCCAAAATCCTGCGCATCTGCATACCCATTTCATCATCATTAACGACGAGGCATGCAGGAGAATCTGTTAATCGGTGCGTAATACGCACCTCTTCCACTCGTTCACCAACAACGTCCTTGATACGCTCAACGAGATCTTTGAAATTTTCCTCGATCTTTTCTTTTTCTTCCTTTTCTTCTTCGCCTTCAAGTTCACCTAGATCAAGCGAACCCTTGGTAACATCTTGGAATTGCTTGCCCTCATGCTCCATCAGATGGCTCATCAACCACTCATCAATCCGATCAGACAGTACCAGAACTTCAATGTTTTTCTGTTTAAATACTTCAAGGTGAGGGCTGTTCTTCGCAGTGCTGTAATTGTCAGCCGCGACAAAATAGATCTTGTCCTGCCCTTCTTTCATTCGACCAATATAATCCTGAAGGGACTGATTCTGCTCTGTTGATTCGCTGTGAGTAGAAGCAAATCTCAACAGGTTGGCAATCTTCTCTTTGTTGTTCTGATCTTCGGCAGGTCCTTCTTTTATGACTTGACCAAACTCCATCCAGAATGATTGGTATTTTTCCGGATCATTTTTAGCTAACTTTTCCAAGCTGTCGAGTACCCGCTTGGTCAATGCGCTTCGCATTGAATCAATAGCTGGGTCTTTCTGCAAAATCTCTCGCGACACATTCAAAGACAGGTCATTAGAATCAACAATACCTTTAACAAACCTAAGATATAGCGGCAAAAACTGCTCTGCCTCGTCCATAATAAAGACGCGTTGCACATAGAGCTTTAAGCCACGGGGAGCTTCCCTTTGCCACATATCAAAGGGCGCTTTTGACGGGATGTATACCAGACTTGTGTAATCGAGCTTACCCTCAACCTTGTTATGACTCCAAAGCAGAGGTTCTTGATAGTCATGAGAGACATGCTTATAGAACTCATGATACTCCTCATCACTAACATCAGTTCTTGAGCGTGTCCAAAGCGCTTTAGCTGTATTGACAGCTTCATCCGCAGGCTCTTCGGCTTCTTCACCTTCCGCGGGCGGCATCGCTTCACCCTTCATCATGACGGGCACAGAAATATGATCAGCATACTTCTTGATGACGCTGCGAACTCTCCAGCTATCTAGAAACTCAGTTTCTTCTGCCTTCACATGAAGCGTAATCGAAGTACCTCTGGCCTCTCGGTTGATGGTTTCTACTTCAAAATCGCCTTCACCCGCGGAAGTCCAACGTACGGCCTCATCTGCTGTTTGGCTAGCAGAGCGGGATTCAACCACAACGTTATCGGCGATAATAAATGAAGAGTAAAAACCTACACCAAACTGTCCAATAAGTTGCGCGTCTTTTTGTTGGTCACCAGTAAGCGCATCGAAAAATTGTGATGTACCTGATTTAGCAATAGTACCCAGGTTCGCAATCGCCTCATCACGACTCAGGCCTATGCCATTGTCCGAAATGGTGATGGTGCCTGCTTCTTTATCAAGATCGACACGGATGTTGTAGTCAGTATCATCGCCAACTAGCTCTGGATTTGAGAGCGATTGAAATCGAATTTTATCAATAGCATCAGATGCATTGGAAATCAGCTCGCGCAGGAATATTTCCTTGTTGGAATAAAGTGAGTGAATCATCAGGTGCAAAAGCTGCTTGGCTTCAGTCTGAAAACCCATTGTTTCTTTATTGTTTTCGTTATTTACTTCATCATTAGTCGTCGACATTGGAATGCTTGCCCTCTTAAATATTATATTGAACTGAACCAGACAATGGGGTCTCTAGACCAAATTTCAAGGTCTATGGCTACTTAGTCTTGTCGCTCTCTTTCTGTTGTGCCTTGGCGAACGCCTGTGCGAAGGCGGTTTCAGCGATAGGACTCGAACCGCCAGATTGCCGATTGCCTGCACTATTTCTTCTATTACTAGCTGTGTTGCTATTCGCGCTACTACCTTTTTTGCCTTGATTGTTTTTTGTGCGGCTTTTTCCAGATTCACTCGGTGGACGCTTCTCTTTGCCTTTGACCACCTTGTCTGCACTCTCTCTCTCTTCGTTCTTCTCTTCCGAACGCATTGTCAAAGCAATTCTTTTACGCTCCAAATCAATCTCAAGCACTCGGACATTAACAATATCACCCGCCTTAACCACCTCATGCGGGTCTTTCACAAATCGATCTGCTAGTGCGGAAATATGAACGAGCCCATCTTGATGAACACCAATATCCACAAATGCGCCAAAATTCGTCACATTGGAAATAGTACCTTGAAGTCTCATGCCTTCTTCAAGATCTGAGATCTTTTCGACGCCATCTTTCAGGCTGGCTGTTTTAAATTCAGGTCTAGGATCTCGTCCAGGCTTCTCAAGTTCACTGCAAATGTCTTTGATAGTCACGACGCCAAATTGTTCGTCAGCATAATCCGCGTGGTTAACCGAATTCAGTGCTCGATTACCAATAAGCTGGCTAACTGGCGTATTTGTACCCGCCGCTATTCGCTCAACAACGGCATAGGTCTCAGGGTGAACCGCAGAGGCGTCAAGCGGATTATCACCATTTTGGATTCGCAAAAAACCAGCGGCTTGTTCGAATGTGCGCTCACCTAACCTGGCAACAGATTTCAGTTGTTCTCGATTGCTGAATCGTCCATTTTCATTTCTGAAGGTCACAATATTGTCTGCAATAGATTGATTCAGTCCAGCAACCCGTCTTAACAAGGCGGCAGAGGCTGTGTTGACTTCGACACCGACCGCATTGACACAATCCTCAACCACAGCGTCTAGATTCCGACCGAGCAAAGATTGATTGACATCATGTTGATATTGACCAACACCAATCGACCTGGGCTCAATTTTCACGAGTTCGGCAAGTGGATCCTGCAAGCGCCTTGCTATTGATACAGCGCCTCTAATTGTTACATCAAGATCAGGAAACTCTTTGGAAGCAAGTTCAGACGCTGAGTAAACCGAAGCGCCCGCTTCGCTTACAACAACCCGCCTCACTTTTAAATCCGAGAATTGCGTCATCAAATCAGCACAAAGCCTATCAGTTTCTCTCGAAGCTGTACCATTGCCAATCGCCAATAGCTCTACGTTATGTTTACGAACCAGGCTTTCCAACACTGCAATTGATGCCTGCCATTTGTTTTGAGGGGCGTGTGGATAGATAGTCGCGGAATCAACGAACTGCCCGGTAGAATCAACAACGGCGAGTTTCACGCCAGTACGTAGTCCAGGATCGAGCCCTATGGTTACTTTTTGACCAGCAGGGGCAGCCAATAGTAGATCTTTAATATTTAGCGCAAAAACATGGATCGCGGCTTCTTCAGCGGCGGCTCGCATTTCGGACATAAGTTCGGTTTCAAGATGAAGCTGCAATTTAACACGCCACGTCCAGCTAACGACTTCCCCTATCCAGTCATCTGCTAAACGGGCCTGGTGAGAAATTTCAAAACAGCTCGCGATCTTCGATATGCATGGGTGCAGCTGACCTTCTGGTACTTCGACATCAACCCGTAATTGCAGCAAGCCCTCACGACGACCTCTTAGCATTGCTAACGCACGGTGTGAAGGTATACCCGTATACTTGTCCTGAAGATCAAAATAATCACGGAATTTGGCGGCTTCATTCTCTTTACCAGGTACGACATTTGAAAAAATTACTGCCTGACCGTGCATATACTCACGTAACGACTGCAGCAGCTCTGCATTCTCGGCGAAGCGCTCCATGAGAATGTATTTAGCACCGTCAAGCACGCCCTTGGTGTCATCGAAGGCCGCTTTGAACGCCTCATCTTTATTGATGTACGCTTGTGCTTCATTGGCAGGGTCAAGTGTCGGATCAGCAAGCAGAGAATTTGCCAGCGGCTCTAGCCCAGCTTCAATCGCGATCTGTGCTTTGGTTCTACGCTTTTGCTTATAGGGCAAATATAGATCTTCAAGCCTTACCTTTGTTTCAGCCGCCATGATTGCCGACTGTAACTCAGGTGTCAGCTTTCCCTGCTCAGTAATGCTAGCAACGATAGCTTCTCGTCGTTGTTCCAGTTCTCGCAAATAGCCAAGGCGTTCTTCCAGGTTTCGTAATTGCGTATCATCAAGACCACCGGTAGCTTCTTTTCGATACCTAGATATGAATGGTACAGTTGAGCCACTGTCTAATAGCTCAATAGCTGCCACTACCTGAGCTTCTCTAGCACCAAGTTCCTTTGCAATAACCTTTTCAATATTCAACGTCAAGCTCGTTCACCCTATACAAAATTGTTGTTTGTCAATTACACGCAAGCCTTTCACGCGAGATCGAAGGCGCGAATTATCCATAAATTAAGCACTAGGTGCACGCTTCCCCGAATCAATTATGAAATCTTTTCCGGATCACCAATTTGGTCAATTTCCGGGGTTACAAATTTGTGAATTAGCGTTATTCTTGCACGCATGTCACTGCAAAAACTTATCATATTAACTTGCTTTATTTGCCTTATCGTGCCGCTCACTACGAGCCGCTGCGCGGCAGCTGTGGGCGAGCAACCAAACGCTGAAAGTAACCTAACGTTTCAACAATGGCTTGTTGAATTGAGGGCCGAGGCCTCACTAAGAGGCATAAGTAATGACACGCTGAATACTGCGCTAGCAGATATACAAGCACCAACACCCCGTGTTATCGAACTGGATAAAAATCAACCAGAGTTCGTCCAGACATTCTCGCGCTACATGCGCAATCGGATTAGCGACAAACGTGTAAGCCGAGGCCGCGCTCTGTTAAAGGAACATGCCGATCTGTTCGAGCTGATACAACAACGTTACGGCGTTCAAGCACCCTACCTAGTTTCCTTCTGGGCGCTAGAAAGCAACTTTGGAGACCTGACCGGTGGCTTCTCCGTGATACAAGCACTGGCAACCCTGGCTTATGACCCTAGACGAAGCCAATTCTTCCGCAATGAACTCCTAACCGCACTTGAAATCATCGACAATGGCCATATCCCGTCACAACAGATGACTGGATCCTGGGCCGGCGCTATGGGCCAATGTCAATTCATGCCATCAACATTTGCGCGCTACGGTGTGGACGGTGACGGCGACGGTAGAATTGATATTTGGAACAGCCTACCGGATGTATTTGCTTCGGCCGCAAATTTTCTGTCTGAGTCAGGCTGGGAAGGCTCACAGCGATGGGGACGAGAAGTCGTACTTCCAATTAACTTTGATTATTCGTTATCAGGCCAAAGTACACGCAAGACCGTTAGTGACTGGCAACGACTCGGCGTTAAAAGAGTCGATGGCGCCGAACTAGGTCAATCAGATCAAACAGGTTCAATCGTTCTACCTTCAGGAGCCAAAGGCCCAGCATTCATAACCTACAATAATTTCCGCACCACGATGGTCTGGAATCGTTCGACGTTTTATGCAATTTCCGTCGGTCACTTGGCTGATCGAATCGCAGGAGAAAGCTCGATCATGCACATGCCAGCGAAAGAAGAAAGAGCCTTAAGTCGCAAAGAAGTGACAGAGCTTCAACAACGCTTAAACAGCCACGGCATCGATCCAGGAAAGGTTGACGGCATTCTAGGATCAAAAACACGCAAAGCAGTACGCAGCTACCAGCACAAAAATGGAATTATCGCCGACGGATATGCGTCTTATGATCTGCTCTCAGCTCTAAGGGATAAGGAATTTCCCAATTAGTCGACCTCTTCTGATGTTTATTAATGAGATGAAATACGCTTAACTGTCTCTTGTTAAGACCTAATTAGTCATCCTAGGAGATACGATGTCCATACCAGTGGTAAATGAAAAAAAAACTGCGATTGTCGAACGAATGCGCAACGGAGATCTCACAGTCTCTAATAAGGATGTGGTAGAGGCATTCGCAATTGATCCTTTCCTAGACCCCTACTCGATCCCGTTGGATCAGCTCGATCCAGCACATCCCGCGTTATTTGCGAACGACACGCTCTGGAATCATCTCAAACGTCTAAGAGAAGAAGACCCTGTTCACTATACGTCGGAAAGCCAGTTTGGTCCGTATTGGTCAATCACCAAATACAAGGACATCATGCATGTAGACACACACCATCAAATATTCTCATCACAACAAAAACTCGGCGGTATTTCGCTCGGCGGCATACCCGTTGAGGAAGGTGACCCTTACGCGCTGCCCATGTTCATCGCCGAAGATCCACCTAAGCATGACGCACAACGAGCCGTTGTTTCGCCACTATTTGTGCCCAAGAATCTCGCTGATCTAGAACCATTGATTCGAGAACGTGCAGGCGAAATTCTTGACGCCTTACCAAGAAACAAAGAATTTAACTGGGTGAGAGAAGTCTCCGTCGAACTCACGGGCCAAATGCTCGCAACACTGTTCGACATTCCTCAAGAAGATCGCATGAAACTGATAGGTTGGTCAGACACTGTTTCTAATCTAGGTGACCCAGACTATTTTGAAACGCCAGATCAAGGTTTTCAGGAACTGTTTCAGTGCCTTGAGTACTTCACAAAGTATTATGAGGAACGAAAAACACAGCCTAAAAAATTCGATCTCATTTCTATGTTGGCCCACGACGAATCTACCAACAACATGTCTCCGCAAGCGCTATTGGGTAACGTGTTACTGCTGATTGTCGGAGGTAATGACACGACCAGAAACTCGATAACCGGCGGTGTGCTGGCACTGAACCAATTCCCTGAACAATACGAAAAGCTAATACAAAACCCTGCTCTGATACCCAAAATGGTACCTGAAATTGTTCGCTGGCAGTCGCCTGTCGCGCATATGGCAAGAACGGCATTAGAAGACACAGAAATCGGCG
>JBLHWY010000029.1:0-46620 GCA_047629195.1 Candidatus Azotimanducaceae bacterium | reverse complement strand
GATTGAGTTCGCGGCTGTGCGGTACCATAACTATTTACAAATATTTGATAATCACGTGGCACCACCGTCATGGTCTCCACAACCGTTAGCGTCACCTTCGCCGCACCTCTGCGATTCAGCTCTGGTGCATTATTCAGTATTAGAAAGCCTGCACTTAGCAGAATTGACAGGATTACAATTGGTACCAAAATTCTCATCACAGTTCTAGTAGTTCCCGCCTAGTGCCAATAACAAATTGGCTCGATTTTTTAGCTGTTGATTTCGAAGTTGTATCAGTGTTGTTTCTGCGTCGAAGGCTCTGCGTTGAGATTCTAGCACCGTGGTGTAGCTCACCAGTCCCCGTTGATATTGATCAAACGCTAGTGCTTGTGCGGCAACCGCATTTTGTTCCGCTTGTATAAAAGCATCGACTCGTTTAGCTAGCGCCTGCTCACGACTTAGCTCATTCTCAACATCCGCTAAGGCCAGAAAAACTATTTCAAGGTAACGCTTTTCTTGTTGTTCAAGGAGAACCTTGGCCTGTGATTCAAGGGCTGCAAGCCTTCCGCCTTGAAACAATGGTTGTACCAAACTAGCAGCAATACTCCAGGCGAGTGCTCCTCCGTTGAGTAGCTGGTCAAGTTCATGATTCGAATCGTTAATCGAAGCAGACAAATTCACGCTCGGAAATCTGTTTCTGTGTGCGATTGCGACACCAGCATCGGCTGCCAGCAAGTTGAGCCAGGCTAGTTCAATATCTGGCCTTCTCTGCAATAGTTCAGAGGGGATACCAGCATCAATCGGCTTCAGAAATAAGGTCAACTGGGGACTGGATACGTTAGTCATCCCATCAGGATAGGCTCCCAACAACAATTTTAGCGTGGTCAGCGCTTCAAACTTAATCTGATGTTGATTCGCTAACCCAGCTCTCTCTAATTCAAGCGTATTCCGAGCTAGATACACATCAAGGGCGCTATTCAATCCACTACGATAACCTCTTTCAATCACATCCAGGGATTCTGACAAGTTTTCCAAACGCTGACTCAAGAACCCCAGCAACTGTTTCGCAGAACTAACGTCAAAACTTGCGTTAATGACGTCTCGCACAAGTGTCCGCTCAGCCAGCTGATATTTAGCCTTTTGGCCTGCAAGGTTAATTTGCGCTTGTTTTTGAGAAGTTTTTAGCCTGCCCCAAAGGTCGACCTCGTAGCTTGCACTCAACCCCAGTCCAAACTGGTTGGTTTGACCTAAATTGTTATCGCTACGCTGCGCATTTAGTGAGAAATTCAGCGTCGGTAGCAGACTGGCGCCTGTGATTTTAACACTTTGTTCTGCAAGGTTTATTCCCAGGGCCTGTTGTTTTAAATCATAATTCCGGTTCAGCGCGGTTATGACCAGCAGTTCAAGCTCGGGTGAATTAAACGATATGAGCCAAGCTGTGATCGACTCGCCTTCATCATGGTCAGCTTTAGTATCGGTGGTAGCATCAACTAAATCAGACGAGCGAGCAGAATAGTCCGCGGGTAATGGCTCTACATCGACTTTATCCAGATGAGGGTAAGCCTCCCGTTCTGTAGTCACACAACCAGTGAGCACAAGAACAGTCATAGGAAGTAACAGATATTTCATTAGGAATTTTAGCCGAATATTCTAAATGGGCTTTCTGCTTTTTATTCGCAGTACTTTTTATACGCAGCTTCGCGCGAAACCCGTCGCGCCCATCTGAAAACATTCAGAGACTAAAACAATGTATGAAACCCTTTCGCGATGGGAATATCCTTTCGCATTTGATGCAACGATTCCATATCCAGAGTACAAGTCAATACGGCCTCTCCCTCAGAACAAGAAGCCTTGATATCACCCCATGGACCAACAACCATACTATGGCCATGGGTCATTCGACCCGAATCATGCTCTCCACCCTGGCAAGCGGCAATGGTGTAGCTGAAATTCTCAATTGCCCTCGCTCGCATGAGAACTTCGAAATGTGCCCTACCAGTAACAGTCGTAAATGCTGAGGGAATCGACAGGCACTCTGCACCCTGAAGAAATAAGTTTCGGTAAAGATCGGCAAACCTGATGTCATAACAAACAGACAGACCGACTTTGCCGACGGGCGAGTCAACCACCGTTTGATGATCACCTGGTTCAAACGAATCAGACTCTGTATAACTTTTCTGGTTATCCTCAACCTCAACATCGAACATGTGAATCTTGTCGTAGCGTGCAACTTGATCACCATCGCCATCATAGACGAACGAGGCCGCTCGAACCCTGCCATCTTCTATTGAAGATTCATTCGGCCGCACTGACACTGGCAGCGTACCCGCAAATATCCAGCAGTTATGTCTCGCAGCTAACTCTGAAAGAAACTGCCGTATCGGCCCGAATTTGGTCGCTTCTTGTTCAGCGATAGACCGCGCTTCAGTACTCGCTAGTGCTGCAAAATTCTCAGGCAGGAATACGGCTTTAACATCATTTGAAACAGCTTCTTCAATCAAAGCCTCAGTTCTTTTTAAGTTCACGTCAACCTGCTGACTGCTGACCATCTGTATCACACCAATACGAGGGGAAGCACTAAGGGCACCACTTGGCGAACTACTCATTCACATGCCCTCCAGAACTTCCAATTGCTTCTCTACCGGCCCGAGTGGCTTATCGATTGCTTGCTCTTGGCTAGAACCAGGTTCTGACATATCACGGACAGAATCATTGAAAATGGAAACAAATTCAATCACAGGCTCCTCAACTGTACCTGAGACCTTGTATTTAGCACTGCTGATTTGATCTATCTGTTTTTCAAACACCTTCTGGGCCACCCAAACACCGGCACCAACAAGCGGCCCCGCAGCAATCGCATAATAGGCAGCATACCAGGGTAAATTTTGGCTGAGGGGCAAGGTAACAATCATGTCGCTATCCAGTTCCTGTGTAACCAAGCTGATTTGACCACCAACCCGAAAGCTACCGCTTGACCCTTTGATGACGATAGGCTCAACTATTTTTATTTCACCTTCTCGAATTCTGGTGTCGCCACTCACTTCGTTAAAGCTAAAACCTTTATCCAAGATGTCTGAAAAATCAAACCTAAATCTTCGAGCAAGAGATGCAAAATCAAAAATACCTAGCACCTTAAGCGCCCCAGCACCATTGTCAGCTTGCACAAACCGCCCCTTACGTCCTTGCAATCTCACACTTCCATCCGCTTTCAACAGGTCAACCATCGCGGGTGAACCCAGCCAGAAGACGTCCGCTTCAAACTCAAAATTCTCACCTTCGATACTGGAAGCATATCCCCATTGCTCGAGGGCCTGATCCAACTCAGGAACCAGAACGTGACCTGTATAAGTGCTTTTTTGTTGACCCATTTCATCAACAGACCAAAGCACTATTGAATCATTCAAGACTTGAAGTCCCTTTACAGAGGCGCTCAGATTCTCGAGTCGTCCTCCGGCAGCAGTGGGACGATAATTAAAAGACCACATACCATAATGCTCATCACCGATCATTAACTCATCAGTTTGGAAATCCAATGCTGCAATATCGGCAGGATCCTGTCCTGCTAACGGATCTATTTCTGCCTGACCTTCAATCAATTCATCAATTGGTAAGTGAAGATAGTCGAGCACAATTGACAATGGTCTTGTATCAACATCTGACACTTCTATGATACCCGACAGCATTTCATTGCGAAGCCCTACGCTCCAAGCTGCTTCTTTGCGAGTGATGTAAGTCCGCACATTTTCTAACTCAATACCAAATGCATTAAGGTCGGCAATGTTGACTTCGATTGCTCGCAGTTGATTAGCCAGTTCTGATTCAATCGAAACAAGACTCTTGCTTTGAATTGCCTCAATCAATTTCTCCCAATCACTGTAGTCAGCCCGCTCAAGGGAGCCAGAGACAGCTAGCTTGTCAAATGTAACAACTCCCAAGGGATCTTTACCGAAATGCACCCTTCCACCGCTGAGTTCTCCGTCAACAATTTTAAGTGCTGCAATGACATCTTCCCCTACTCGAATATCCACTCGATCGCCCGCAGTGTGAAAGGTGTGGGTATAACCAGCTGGCAACAACCCACTTGCCAATTTTCCCATCGGAGCGGGCAAATCAACAGTGACACCTGCCAAGTCTGATGTTGCCTCGATCCAAATTGGGCTAGATTCTTGGCCAACAGGAATATGTACCTTCAAGTCATATCCGAGCAGCCCATCCATTTGAGTTAGCAGCACTTGCTTTGACCATTCGTATAGATCCGCTGTACTCACTGCACCTTGCAGCTCGATATCGATCTCACCTTTTCCACCCAACGCTTGCGTATTAATAACGCCTTGGACCGGCTGACTAAAAACTTTTCCGTTAAAAGCTGGTGACCTGAGACCCGTTACAGTTTCGTATTCAAGAATGCCACTAAGCTCACTAATTTCCAGATTAAGCAGCGGCATAGCAAGTTTAGAGTCCACTAACTCAACCTCAACACCAACGTTAACAACCTCACCGGAGCGATTGCCGATTGGAAAATCAAGACTTAGCTGACCAGTTAAACCACCTTCACCCTGCCAGGTTTCCGCCATGTTTTTAGTCACTTCAGCGATTGGGGTATTGTTTAATAGATAGATCGCACTAGGAACATTTCCTGTGAATTTGCCATTGATTAATATTGAGTCCGTGGAGCCGTCCGGGTAGACCGGGACCTTAAAGTTTGCGGAGGTCAACTGAACATCCCGAACTCGACCTACGACACCATCAGAGTGGATACTGTCGTAGCCAATGAAAACAGTTGCGTTCATTTCTTCTACCCGCGGCCAATTCGGATCGTAATCAAATTCTGTATTTGAAGTCTTAAAATACAACTCGTGCACTTTCCTATCTCTTGGCTCTCCTCGGTACAAAGAACCGTGGAACACCATTCCACCCTCGTCCGCATCACCCGCAACAAAGGCACGATTAATCCATTCCTGAACCTGCAACGGCAGAACCTTCGGTAAATATCTACCAACATCTTTTAGATCGCCCTCGTGGAGACCAAGTTCAAGGCCCCAGGTCTGATTTTCCCGTTGCGGGGGTAAATTCAGATGCACCCGCCCGGTTGCAGAAAGCACACCATCTTTGACCCGAATCAAATCACTACTAATTTGCAGCATCGGACTTAGGGATTGCTTTCCAGACATGTTTTCAGACTGGTGCTGGAGATAATCATAATTGATTCGGGCATGAGCAGTATCAAAACTCCAGGCTTCAGGAAACATCGCCGAAAAATTCAAGCTAAAAGGACCTTCATTGTGCACATCAAGATATCCATTAGTCGGCGTGATCTTAACAAAACCGCTCAAAGAACTGATGCCAGGAATACCCTGGTGTGCATCAATCCGAATATCCTTGAGTTTTGCGGTAAGTTTAGAGCTTGATAAACCCGCAGCCAGATTCATTGTTGCCTGAATATCTGACAACTCACCGGAAGGCTTCAAGCTATTGATCAAAGTTTGCGTCGCCTCTGTTAGCAATCCACTCTCTCGCCCTATCGCCAGCATTGCAGCAAAAAAATCTCCTACATCGAGACCCGGTAGGTGAAGCCCCATTTCTCTATACGCATGGGAGCCAGATAGCGTGACACTAGCACCTGCAAACGACCACTGCTTACCACCAACCTCGGCATCAAAGGCGTTAACAAACAATTGCAAATGATCAAGCGACGATCCGCGCACAATAAATTCAGTATGAAGGTCTTGAAGCAAAGAGACTGACTTAACTTCAGTGCTCATCTGTATCGAACCGTCGACGAGGTTTCCGATCAACTCGACCTCATCTTTATTAAGGTTTAGCCAAAACTCACCTTCAACATTAGATTGAGTCAGTTGCATCAAATCCATGTTCAAATCAGGAAGAAAATCAAGGTATTCAATAGATGGCACTTTAAAATAGAGCTGAGTTACGATTGTTTCCGGTTTGCTCAAATCACCCGCAAACCGTCCAACTAGCGCTAACTTATTGATACTTCTTTCTCTATTGGAAGACTCAACTTCCAATGGCATCGAAAAGTGTTTTGTTTCTTTATCGGCTATTAATGTAAATCGCTCAGATCCTCTAGTTCGAAGAATAAATTGCTCACGAGCACCATTAACAGTAATCTTTAAGCCGCCGGCCGATAAGTAATTAATGTGAGAAATCAAATTTAGAAGAAAATCAAGATCAACAGGCTTGTCGGCAGGGGGCAGACCATCTACCTGCCATTTCCCTTCGCTATCCTGAGTTAAACTTATATTTACATCATCAATTTCAATGTCGTCAAAAACGATATTTCTTTCAATTATTGATGCAATAGTGTTGATGCGTAAAGTAGCCTGACCAATCAAAACGCCAGTCGACGACTGCTCACCTATCGCTAGCCCTTCGATCTTGATGATGGGATCGAAATACATCCAATCACCGTGAATGCGGTTCAGCGTCACCTCGGCTTTAGCAGCCTGGGCGATTGCGGAAGACAGTCGGGAATCCAACAGGTGCAAGCTACTCATTGCAATTCGACCAAGCAATACGTATGCAGCCGAGACTACCATGATCAACACCAGAACACGCTCAAGTGCTGCGACCACCAGATTCTTGTTCAGATAAATTGGCATGATTCGTTCACGATGTAATAGATAACACTACATCAAACTGTTCCTGGGTATAGCTCGTCTCAACCTGAAGTCTAATATCAGCTTTGAGCATTTTGGAAAGCTCCGAGACATTCTCAGAATCCTCATCTAACAACCTGTCAATGACAGATTGTGAGGCACGAACCTGACAACCTTTCTCATAAAGACGTCTGAACTTTCGCTGAATTTCGCGGTATATTTCTAAACAAACTGTTTCAGGGCTTTTAAGAAACCCCCTACCATTACAAGCAGCACAGGGCGCACATATGCGCCTCAGCAGGCTCTCTTGTGTTCTCTTTCTTGTCATTTCAACCAAGCCCAACTCAGAAATCTCAGCAATATTCCATTTTACCCTGTCGGCTTGCTGACCTTTCTCAAGCATCCTTAACACCTGACGTTTATGTTCTTCATTGATCATATCAATGAAATCTATGATGACGATGCCGCCAATATTACGAAGGCGTAATTGTCTCGGGATTGCAGCAGCAGCTTCAAGGTTCATCCTAAAAATGGTCTCATCAACATCTTTCTTACCAACAAACGCACCGGTATTCACATCCACAGTCGTCATGGCTTCAGTTTGATCCACAACGAGATAACCGCCAGATTTCAAAAGCACATTTCGGTCAAGAGCATTTTCAATTTGATCTTCTAAATTGTGCGCATCAAATAAAGGGACTTCCAATGACACTAGTTCTAGGTTCTCAACTTTCTCGGGGATAAAGTCAGTGAGAAAACGCTCCATCGCTCCGAATACTGATCGGTTATCAACCAATATTCTTTGTGTATCTCGATTGATAATGTCCCTCATAGCTCTTAAATGCATCGGCAGGTCTTCATAAACAAGAGTAGCGGGTTTGGCCAGTTTTCCTTGCGCCTGTATTTTTCCCCATTTTTCCCTAAGCAATTCAGCATCTCTTAATATTTCTTCCTCACTCGCTCTTTCACATGCTGTTCGAACAATGAAGCCATCGCTTGTCTCAGGTACGCAGATAGTTGCCAAAAGATCGCTCAATCGCTGCCGTTCAGCTTCATCTTCTATACGTTGTGAAATTCCAACGTGATTACTATTAGGTGTATAAACGAGGAATCGAGAGGCAATCGAGACGCTAGAGGTTGCGCGCGGACCCTTGGTGCTTATGGGCTCTTTTGTCACCTGAACCATCAAAGATTGCCCATCACGAAGCACATCTTGAATTGGTGGATATTTCCGTTCGCTCGTTTCCGTCAATGAGTCAAAACGAAATTGCGGATCAATGAGATCGGTGATGTGCATGAAAGCTGCCTTCTCCTGTCCTATATCGACAAAAGCGCTCTGAATACCTGGCAAAATCCGCGAAACCTTGCCCTGATAAATATTGCCAACGGTGACGCGAGCATGAACTCGCTCAATAAATATCTCTTGCAGCAACCCTTGCTCAACAACAGCGACTCTGGTCTCTAGCGGCGACACGCTGACTATTATTTCTTCGCCCATTTGGATTTTATCCTTATTATGACTTTTATTCTGGCTGAGTAGAAAATACTCCAATCAGCAATTTTCAACGATGAGCATTGCTCCTGCGCATACTAGGAACTGCCAGAACGTTATCTCTAATACGCCGGGTTAGTCACCTATGCGCAAAGGATCTATACCAAACTTTCTTAATTCTGCTGCTGTCTCCATCAACGGTAATCCTGCAACATTACTAGGGCTACCTTCAATTCCAGCAACGAAAATTGAGCCCAAGCCCTGAATGCCATAAGAACCAGACTTATCTGCCGGCTCTCCTGTTTTCCAATAAGCCTCACATTCTTTGATCTCCAACTGCCGAAATGTTACTAGGGTTTCAACCATAAATGACCGCTGTTCACCCTTCCTACTTTCATTAGCCTCAGATTTACCTACCTCGACTACACAAGCAGCAGCTTCATCAATAATAGTTTCGCCAATCGTTACTGAAGTTAACACCAGATGCGTTCGATTCGACATACGCTGCAGAACAGAGATAGCATCCGCTTGGCACTCTGGCTTTCCAATAATTTCATCATCAAGCACTACTATCGTGTCTGCACACACTAGCACCCGACCAGGAGTTAAGTTCATAACCTCTCTCGAACGCGACATCTTTTCCTCAGACATTCTAGTCGCATATCTCCTCGCCGACTCCATCGGTCGAGGCGTTTCGTCTATATCAGGTCTGAAAATTTCAAAAGTTAACCCGATTTGTTCAAGCAAGTTGGCTCGCCTAGGCGAACCCGACGCTAGTATTAATCTCTCACTCATCAGTTTACGCCAAACAGCCGTCTAAGATAACGAAGCACCAAAAATACCCATGGCCAGATAAATGCACTCACAATAGACGGCATGAGATACCACATGTTCCAATCGGCTGAACCGACGATGCTCTCTATCCAAAAATTGATAAGTTGATAGACGCCAATGGCGGCAAAAACTATCAGACTCTGTTGCCAGACAGTGAACATACGTAAACGTTGATAAAGGCTCGCGCCAATATACGCGACGGCCATCAGTGCAATACTGTGCTGACCGAGCAGGCTACCGGACAACACATCAACGATTAATCCCATTATCCAAGCAATTACCACTCCAACCCGATGAGGTAGGGCAATTACCCAATAAAACAGCACTAGTGCGACCCATTCTGGCCTAATGTACCCCATGTCTACAGGAATAAACTGTGGCATAGCAACAATGCTCAGAACTAGCGCAAATAGGAAGCTGATGGCAACAATCCAGATATTATTACCCTCCACCTTCATCTCCCTGATCGCTACCTAATCTTCCAGGTATTCCCGCGAGTCCTTTATCCGTGAAAACCAATAATACATATCGACTACGATCCAATCTGGCGCTCGGCGTTGCAGTAACAAGCGCAAAAGGTTGACCCGGATCGTGCTCAACTTTATTGACGACCGCAACGGGATAACCTACTGGAAAGCGGTCACCTAAACCTGAACTGACAAGAAGATCACCCACTTTAATATCCGCAGTGTCTTGAACGTGCATTAATTCAAGCTCGCGGGTAAATCCTGAACCACGGGCGATTAAGCGCAAATTACTTCTATTAACCTGAACTGGCACTGAATGTGTTTGATCACTGATCAGCAGGACACGGCTAGTATAAAGACTAATCTCAATCACCTGACCCATAAGACCTTGAGCATCGAGTAGAGGTTGACCGACAAAGACCCCTGAACTTGTACCTTTATCGATCGTCACCTCGTGACGCTCAGGGTCAGGGTCAACGCCAATCAATTCAGCAACAAGCACATTATCCTGCAACTTTGCTGCAGAACCCAAAAGATCTCTGAGTCGGTTGTTCTCAGCAGTTAAGGCAGCCATCTTTTCAGTTTTTGCTTTAAGTAATAAAAGCTGCTCATTGAGATTGGTAATATCTGACTGCAAATCCGAGCGAGACTTGAAAGTTTGACGAACATCTTCAGCGGCCCGGTTAGGGGAATCCGCCAGGTAAACTATCGGCGTGATAACAACAGTTAAGGCAGCACGAATATCATCCGTAATAGAGAGCAGGCGAAGGTGATCAAAGGTAATAAAAATGAAAGACAATAGCGTCAGGCCAATGACCTTGTACCCAATTGTCTTCTCTTCAAGAAATAATGATTTTATGAGCCTTACCCCGATGACGAATCAGCAGTGTTTCTGAGAAATGTCCCGCTAAGATCTACTACCGGCATCGACGTCGGCTATACAACCAACAATTCATAACCTCTAAGATGGCTATCCGACTTGACTACTCTATTGAGAGTAAGTCGCTATCACCCCGGTCATCCATGATTTCAAGTGCTCTACCGCCACCTCTGGCTACGCACGTCAAAGGATCTTCAGCAACAATAACGGGCAATCCAGTTTCGTTAGACAAGAGCCGGTCAAGCCCGCGAAGAAGCGATCCGCCGCCTGTTAATACTAACCCGCACTCTGCGATATCTGAGGCAAGCTCTGGCGGCGTTTGCTCCAAAGCACCTTTAACGGCCTGAACAATGACAGAAAGAGGCTCCTGAAGTGCTTCTAGAATCTCATTACTGTTTAAAGTGAAGCTTCTTGGCACACCCTCGGCCAAGTTCCGACCACGGACATCAATTTCACGCACTTCAGAACAAGGAAATGCTGTACCAATTTCCTGCTTAATTCTCTCCGCAGTGGCATCACCGATTAAGCTACCTTGGGTTCTCCTGACAAACGCAGTGATGGCCTCATCAAAGCGATCACCACCTACTCGAACAGATTGTGCGTAAACAACGCCATTCAATGAAATCACAGCAATTTCTGTCGTGCCCCCACCAATATCGACGACCATCGTACCGACAGCTTCATGAACCGGCAGGCCAGCACCTATTGCCGCGGCCATAGGCTCTTCAATAAGTCTCACATCCCTTGCGCCAGCACTGATAACAGACTCTCGAATGGCTCGTCTCTCAACCTCAGTTGATTGGCAAGGCACGCAAACCAGCACTCTGGGGCTTGGTCTGATGAAGCTATTCTCGTGAACTTTCTTAATGAAGTGCTGCAGCATTTTCTCTGTTACCTGAAAATCGGCAATAACACCGTCCCGCAGCGGACGAATTGCTGTAATGTTGCCAGGTGTTCTACCGAGCATCCGCTTTGCATCAATTCCAACAGCAGCTACAGTTTTTTGATTGTTATGGGTACGGATCGCAACGACCGATGGCTCGTCTAAAACGATGCCTTGTTCACGCACATATATCAGCGTGTTTGCTGTTCCAAGATCGATGGACAGATCATTGGAAAATAAACCCCTTAATTTTTTAAACATTTTCCTGGGGAACCTTATGTATAGGATTTAAAATCGTTTATAACTCTATCATTTATTAAAGAATTTACACAACTAAACACTTGATATGGCTAAGTTTTTTGCTTCTTACTGCGCCAGAATAGAATGATGGGGCCAGATTAGAATTATTAAAGCCTGTCGCACGATTAAATTTGCTGTTTCCGAGCGGTTTTCACGCTTGCGGGATGGCAAACCGACAACCAAGACCAAGCTAAGCTTCGCAAAGTCACTCATTAACGGCACTTGTTTATTGCAGTCAGAGTGAATCCTGATTAGCATTCGCGCCCTAAACGGGCATTGAATAAGTCAGGGATTTGAAAACCAAATGAAAATAGACAATCAGACCATCCTCAACATCGCAGAACTTGCCCAACTTCAGGTTGGGGATGAGGCGATCAACGAGTACGCAGAAAAAATGACAGCCATGCTTGATCTGGTCGAGAAAATGCAATCAGTTAATACCGATGATGTTGAACCAGTCTCCAATCCCCTCGACGCAGTTCAACGCCTCAGAGAAGACAAGGTTACTGAGCAGAATCTCAGAGACGAATATCAAGCTATTGCCCCGGAAGTTGATTCCGGATTATATCTAGTCCCCCGGGTTGTGGAGTAACGTATACGTGACTGATTTACATCTTAAAACAATTAAAGAGATGAGTGTTGACTTAGCAAACGGTGAATACTCGAGCGTAGAACTCACACAACACTTTCTTAATCAAATCGAGAAAGAAGAACCAAAACTGAATTGCTTCATCTCCACCTTTCCAGAGCAAGCTATTAAACTTGCACAGCAGTCAGACTCTCTAAGAAATGAGGGGAGCGACCAACCACTTCTGGGAATTCCCATAGCCCACAAAGATATTTTCTGTACCAAAGGCCAGAAAACATCTGCGGGATCCATGATGTTGGACAGTTTCATTTCACCATACAACGCAACGGTCGTTGAAAAACTCGCAAGTGCAGGAACAATTAGCATTGGCAAAGCAAACATGGATGAATTCGCCATGGGTTCTTCTAACGAACATAGCGCATACGGCAATGCACTTAACCCCTGGGACTTAACGAGAGTACCCGGTGGATCTTCGGGCGGCTCAGCAGCAGCGGTTGCTGCTGGCATGTGCGCAGCTGCTACCGGCACAGATACCGGCGGGTCGATTCGCCAGCCCGCAGCATTTTGTGGTGTTACTGGACTAAAACCCACTTATGGCTGCATTTCACGTTATGGTATTATTGCTTTTGCTTCTAGCCTTGATCAAGCTGGCCCAATAACAAAAACAGCTGAAGATGCAGCAATAATGTTACAAGCCATGGCGGGATTTGATCCAAAAGACTCTACCAGCATTGACCAGCAGGTTCCTGACTACACAAAAAATATTAACGACTCGATTAAGGGGAAGCGGATTGGTATTTGCCGCGAGTATTTTGCCGAAGGACTCGACACTGATATTGAAGCCGCAATTCAGGTAGCACGACAAGAGCTTGAAAAGTTGGGTGCCGAAGTTACCGAAGTAAGCCTACCCAACACTGAACACGCTATCCCAGCCTACTACGTCATAGCATCAGCCGAGTGCTCCGCAAATCTCTCGCGATATGACGGCGTAAGATTCGGACATCGCTGCGACAATCCAACGGACATAGCGGACCTAATCAAACGGAGCAGGACAGAGGGTTTCGGCAACGAGGTTAAAAACCGAATTATGGTCGGCACCTTTGCGTTGTCTGCAGGTTATTACGATGCTTACTACCGCAAAGCTCAGCAAGTCAGACGCTTAATAAAAAATGACTTCCTGGAAGCATTCAAAGAAGTTGACCTAATACTTGGCCCAACAACGCCTTCCACCGCATTCAAAATTGGAGAAAAATCTAACGATCCTGTCTCTATGTATCTCGAAGATATTTATACCATATCAGTGAATCTTGCAGGCCTACCAGCCATCTCCATGCCAGTTGGCTTCGTTGGGAATTTACCCGTTGGGATGCAACTAATCGGCCCATACCACTCAGAAGCGCTACTGCTTAACGTTGCGCATCAATATCAGCGACAAACAGATTGGCATACCAAAACGCCTGACGTCGGCTGGCTTGACGAATCAGCGGAGAACCGCACATGAATCATTCGAGTGAATGGGAAGTCGTTATTGGGCTTGAAATACATACACAGCTATCTACAAAATCAAAAATCTTCAGCGGCGCCAGCACCCAATTTGGCGCTGAACCCAATACACAAGCGTGTGCTATCGATCTGGGTATGCCCGGGGTTTTGCCGGTGGTTAACGCTGAGGTGTTCAAAAAAGCAGTCGCATTTGGGCTAGGCATCGGTGCTCACATTAATCACCGATCTGTTTTCGATAGGAAAAACTACTTTTATCCCGATTCGCCTAAGGGTTATCAAATTACCCAGCTCGATTTGCCGATTGTATTGGGCGGGCAAGTAGAAATATCACTCGACGACGGCACGACAAAAATCATCAATGTTACCCGCGCGCACCTCGAAGAAGATGCGGGTAAATCCCTACACGAAAGCTATCACAATCAAACCGGCATCGATTTGAACCGCGCAGGCACGCCACTGCTTGAAATCGTTTCCGAACCAGAGATGCACTCTGCAGAAGAAGCTGTAGCCTATGCTCGCTACATGCACCAACTGGTGACTTATCTTGGCGTTTCCGATGGCAATATGTCTGAGGGATCACTCCGCTGCGATGCCAATGTCTCGGTGAGAAAGAAAGGTGAAAGTGAGCTTGGCACGAGAACAGAGACTAAAAATGTTAACTCATTCCGCTTTCTAGAAGCCGCGATTAACTATGAAGTGGCGCGTCAAATCTCAGTATTGGAATCTGGCGGGAGAATAGTTCAGGAGACCAGACTTTATGATGCGATCAAAAATGAAACACGTCCCATGCGAAGCAAGGAAACAGCAACGGACTACAGATACTTTCCAGAACCTGATTTACTGCCCGTTCTAATTGACGATGAATATATCGATGCAGTAAGAGCAACAATGCCAGAGTTACCATCCCAGAAAGCTGCAAGATACATAGAACAATACAAGCTAAGCAAAGTCGATGCTGCGCTTCTTTCTTCCAGTCTCAACTTGGCTAACTATTTCGAAGAGGTCACTGCTATTTGTGGTGATGCAAAGCCCGCATCCAATTGGATAAGAGTTGAATTATTGGGATTATTAAACCGAGATGCATTGGATATTGCTGACTCACCCGTCAAAGCAACTCAACTAGGCATACTCATCCAACGAATACTGGATGAAACAATTTCAGGCAAAATAGGCAAACAAGTTTTTGAAGCGCTGTGGCTAGGGAAAGCCACGGAAGTTGATCATTACATTCAATCGACCGGCCTCAAACAGGTCTCAGATAGCGGAGAATTGGATGCAATCGTCGATAAAATCATTGCGGAGAACCTGGGCCAAGTTGAACAATACCGAGCAGGAAAAACAAAGCTTATGGGCTTCTTTGTCGGCCAGGTTATGAAAGAAACCCAAGGAAAGGCGAATCCGAAGCAGGTTAATGAACTTGTAAACAGCAAGTTGAAAGGCTGAACCACTCAAATGAGTGTATAAGCTCAGCCTATCACAAAGACGCTAGCCCGCGAGCCCAGCCAGAATGGCTTTGATTCGCGCGGCATTCGCACCTAGATCACTTTGGCCGACACGCGATACCGATCGAACATCAACTTTCGATCCGGTTCGTGTTGGTCTAATGCGGACAACTACGTCATCCTTAAATCCAAACCAAAAGGTCGTCGCTGTTGCCTCGACAATGCCTAAATCAGGGTCAATATTAACAATCGCCATACCTGCATTCTCAAGTATCTTGCTTGTCAGAGCCACTGCACTGACAACGTCAGTATCGAGTTCAAGCGTCTTAATATCTGGATAAGCGTCTTGTTGCAGCTTCGCCAACACAGCAGGGCTATCGAAACCAGCGCCATAAGCTAGATCATTCACGATTGACTCATCTTTTGCGCCAACTAGCCTCTCAGTTACGATGGCATGAAAAATAGGCGGTGATTGCGTATCTGTAGAAATATCATGAATCGGCGGCACAGAAGTCCCTTTCAATACGCTCGGCAAGATCGCAATCATCGGAATTACGCTAACAGCCAAAGCAATGAGTAATAATTTTCGATCTCTCAACATCTGGTGCTTGTTAACATAGAGTAAAAGTCCTAGCGACAGCGCCGCGATCAAGAACGCAAGCACCAATGCAAGCATGACGGTGCCCAACGAAGACATCAGCAAAGAAGGTCCGTACTTATATCCCATCGGCGCCGCGATCAGCAGCACCACTGACATTGCGCTAGTTGTTACAATTAATTTACTCCACCACTTTGTTTCTTCCATTCTTACCTCGTCAACCCAAACGGGCTGGTATCAATTTTGTTTACGTTTATGATCTAGATAAGAAAGCTAAAAAAAGAGATAGCCCTCTCGCGTTAGACTACCTTGATGCTAAACCACCTTAATGTGCCAGGGTTCGTATCGAACGCCCAGCAAGTTATCTTCAGGATACCTCATATCGATATATCCCAACTTTACTAATTTGCCAAACTCAGCCGTTTTTGCAAACTGCTCTGTAAAGTTCATTGAGCCAAAGCCAATTTTTCCAACATCGAAATCCCCTATACCGTGAAAGGAGTGTCCGGGCGGCGCAAGGCTACGGGATGCTCGAGAGAGATTGCCCTCTGACTGGATAGCTTTTGCTAGAAACAGGTGGGTTTGCTTAACAATATTTCGGATACCTGAGGTCAAAACAACCTTACCAGCGAGATCGGATTGCAGTTTTCGAAATAAGTTTTCTGCATCACCCCTGAACAGATAATGTCCTGTACTACCTACTTTTTTCCTATCTCTAATTTTGACAACAGAAGTCAAATCGTCAACTATCTTATTCCCAAAAAAACCATAATCTAGTGCATTTGTAGCAAAAATAGACTCTATGAATTTTGTTTCAGATTTTTCAAATGCGCCAATAGCAGAATGTCTGCGGCTATAATTTAATGCGTCGTCGAAACTTAATACATTAAAATTGCCGTGACCAACCAGACTTTGAACACGATCGAGCCTCTTGAACGTCGCTACGAGCGTATCGAACTGAGCCGTCGGAACAAATATGTCCTCTCTGTGCGACGCCTCAAAATCCTGCATTTTCGCTAAATACTGGTTCAGGCTAAGCTCGGGAACAGGCTCTTCGCGATGCTGAAGCTCTGCTAGATAGGCTAAGCGATCAGGTGCAAGTGTCTTAAGATGCGTGATAGATTCACGCACTTGCGCCGGAGTTGAGGCGAGATCCTCGTAAAAAGTCTCCTTAGCTCCATCGAAGAAAGTGCTTTCAGCAAACGCAGGCGACACACCACCCACGGCAGCACTCGCCAGAGCGCCTTTAGCTATCGATTTCAAGAATTCTCTTCTATGCACAAGTACTGTCCCAATAACAGGGGATGAATCTTATCTTCAATCCTATTATTTTTCTAGGAATCCGTAGATATCAAAGGGATCTCGGGTCATCTATCTCCCGCCATCGACGACGATAGTCTGTCCTGTGGTAAAGCTACCTGCTCGAGAAGAAAGATAGACAGCCAAACCCGCTATTTCTTCAGGTTCACCGATACGACGGAGGCAAGCATTAGCAGTCGTATTTTTTAACGTCTCAGGATCTTCCCATAACGCTTTGGCGAAATCCGTGCGAATAAGCCCCGGCGCGATTGCATTAGCACGTATATTATGGGGGCCATATTCCACTGCAATATTTCTAGCCATCTGCATATCCGCTGCTTTAGAGATGCCATAGGTCCCAAGCACGGTGCTGCCGTTTAGCCCACCAACAGAGGAGATAATAATAATTACTCCATCTTTCCGCTCAACCATATCGGGTAAAACCATCTGACACAGCCAGTGATTGGACTTAATATTAGAATCTAGAATTTTATCAAAGGCAGAATCAGGAATATCTGCCATGGACCCATAAAACGGGTTTACAGCAGCATTACAGACCAGAATATCCACCTTACCCAGATGCTCTTTAGTCTGCGCAATCAACTGCTCAATCTGAGCCTTATCGCCTATGTGGCATGGAATTGATACCGCACTACCAGCCCCATCTGCGTTCGCTTCATTAATTTGTGCCGCGACAGCTTCACAGGCATCCGCCTTTCTGCTTGATATTACAACCTGGGCACCGTGGGCTGCCAACTGCTCGGCAATCGATTTACCGATTCCTTTAGTCGAACCTGTTATTACGGCTACTTTTCCGGTCAGATCAAATAAACTCATAGCTTCCTCATGTTTCGATGATTGAATAATATCTGTTGCTGTTTCGACTGAAGTTCGCCCACCGTAAGCTGTTGACCATCAGTATTATTGCGGTCTTACTTTGAAGTAAACTAACCTCTTCTCTTTCATTTTGAATATCACATGCGCTCAGAAAAATTACAACGACAATCAATGCTCGAAATTGTTAGGCCAACTTCGAGCAAATATTGCATCGCGATTGTGTTCCTATTCCTCTGTGGTTGCTCACCAACTAACTTGCCACAGAATTATCAACTTTCAACAGAGCTGCTGGCAACCTACGACCGGTCTTGCAAAAGCTGTCACGAAATCCCCCCGACAGGCGCCCCACAAACTGGCAACAAGGCTCAATGGGCGGCTAGATACAGTCAAGGAATGGAGACCCTAATCACAAGCACCATCGAAGGCAAAGGCAACATGCCGCCTTTGGGACAGTGTTTCGATTGCACGAGAGAACAGTTTGAGCAACTCATTTTATTCATGGCATCGGAACAGAACAAAACCGGAGTTGAAAAAGAATGATCAATAGAAGGAAGTTTGTTCAGAGTAGTGCGCTTGCAACTTTGTTTTCGGCATCAGCAAATTCCGTGAAAGGAATGTCTGAGAAAGCTACTAGCCATGAAAAAGAATCAGCTGGCATTGAGTGGAAAAATTGGTCCGGGGGCCAAACCTCTCAACCCGAAGCTAGGCTCGCACCGGCCAATGAACAAGCAGTAATCGATCTGTTAAGTTCGAGTAACAAGAAGATCCGGACGGTAGGTTCCGGCCATTCGTTCAGCCCATTGGCGGTGACAGATGATCTGTTGGTCTCACTATCCAGGCTCTCTGGGTTGATTGACTCTAATGCGGAGTCAAAACAGTCCACCTTCTTCGCCGGCACACGCATCGCTGATATGACAGTCCCTCTGGACAATATTAATCAGGGACTCATAAACATAGCAGACATCGACAGACAAACACTTGCGGGTGCTATTGCAACTTCTACTCACGGCACTGGCCAGGCACTAGGGTCCTATTCAAGCTATGTCAGAGGTCTAAGACTAATTACCGCAAAAGGTGAAGTGATTGATTGTGATGAACAAAATTCACCTGAAATCTTTCGAGCAGCCTGTGTTTCTCTAGGCGGTTTGGGAGTAATCACACGTGTAAACATCCAAAATCGAGAACAGTACCGCTTAAAAAAAGCAGTGTGGGGCGCACCAACGGAACAAATTCTGGAACAGGTTGATAACTTAAAAACGAACTACAGGCATTTCGAAATGTTTCCTATGGTTAATGCCGATGTCTGCCTTGCAC
The DNA here is from genome assembly GCA_047629195.1 of Candidatus Azotimanducaceae bacterium. Lineage (GTDB taxonomy): Bacteria > Pseudomonadota > Gammaproteobacteria > Pseudomonadales > Azotimanducaceae > UBA4582. The sequence continues at coordinate 27,586 of JBLHWY010000029.1, read as the reverse complement.
ACACAATAGAAGAGACCTCTGAACCCGTTTCAGCCCAATCACTCACAGAGGAAGAAGACGACACACTGCAGTTATTACAGAAGTATGGCGGCTACGCTCCTTCAATAAGAAGCTGGCTGATCAACAGTATCGTCGGAAGCATGAATAGAGTTGAAGCTATAGGTAACTCATACGACATGCTGGCTAACGCTCGTAACATGCGATTCAATGAAATGGAGTACCAGGTGCCAGCAGAAGCTGGTCCAGCTTGCTTACGAGAGATACTCGCGACCATTAAAAAGAAAAAGATAGATATCGTTTTCCCTTTGGAATATCGATACGTAGCAGCCGATAATCGCTGGCTAAGCATGTTTTCAGGTAGGGACTCCTGCTCAATATCAGTCCACCATTTCGCTGATTATGACTACAAAGCCTATTTTGCTGAAATCGAACCTATTTTTTGGAAATATGCAGGACGACCACATTGGGGCAAATTACACACTTTAACCGCAGTACAGCTAAAGCAACTCTACCCCAACTGGAAAGATTTCCTAGCTGTAAGAGAAGCACTAGATCCTAACAAAAGGTTTCTCAATAGCCATCTATCATCTGTATTTGGCGTTTGAATTTGTATTGCCCAGCCCAGGCTTCAATAGCTTGGATATCAGCAACTCGATTTTCAGCAACCTGCTTACCAATAACCCAACTTAGTCATTAGCGCTTTCAAAGAACGCGCCTCTGGACATCACCCGAACAGGGCTAGCGAGCACATCGAGATTAAGCGTAGGATCATCTTCAAAGAAAACTAAGTCGGCGGAGAACCCAGGCGCTATTTGTCCGACGCTATCCCCTAACCCGATAGCTTCAGCACAATCACTGGTTGCACTCCTAAGCGCTTCAATTGGCGTCATCTCAGCAAAATGCGCGAACACTGGCACAGCCAGCGGCAGATGATGATGAATGACCCCGGGAATTCCAGCATCGGTTGAGGCTATAAGCCTAACGCCGGCTTGCTTCATTTTACGGTAGTTTTCCTGCATCATTCCTTCAAATTGTTTGGTACCTATATACCGTTTCCAGCCAGCGTTAACCGTTGGCGATACCCAAACACCGTTGGCTACAATTTCTTCAACGACTTCAGGGTCATAGGCTTTGCCCCACCCTTCCTCACCAACCCAGGAACAGTGTTCGATAGTCGTAACACCCGCTTGAGCGGCATTCCGAATCCCTTCTGTGCCATGGCAATGTGCAGCGACCTTGTAATCGAGTTCAGTCGCTCGATCTACAATTGCCTTAAGTATTGCAGCTGTAAACTGTGAATCTTTAGGGGCAGAATCGGGTGTAATACTACCGCCCGTTGCCATGACCTTAATCAGGTCAACGCCCTTCGCGTCCTGCCTTTCAAGCACTGAAAGCGCTTGCTCAACACCTTCAGCTTCACCTCCCCAGAAATGACAATGGCCTTTCACTGATGTAATGGGCTGGCCGGCACAAATTAGCCGACAACCCTGAACATCGCCCTGATTAATCAGGTCTCTGACTTCTAGTTCAAGCCATTGACCACCGCCAAGGTCACGAGCAGTTGTAATACCTGCGGCGAGCATTGACTGAGATCGTTCGAGCATTTGTTTTATTAATTGTTCTTTCGCAATTTTACCATGCGCAAAGGGATCTTTAATCTGTGGGTCGAGACACATATGTACATGAGCATCAATCAAACCGGGAATCACATATGCACCTCCCATATCAATTGAGTCAGGTGCATCGCTCACGTTACCCAATTCAACAATTTGTCCATCTCTAATGCGGACCGAAGAGTGCTCTAAATCGAGAGCTTCGCTAGTTCCATTCCATATTTTTAAATTTGTAAGCACAGTATCTTTCATAGTAAAGCCTATTTTCTTTTGTCGTTATAAACGAATAAGGTTGAAGCCGCGAAATTGAAAATGCTGGCACTTGCTACGCCCACGATCAATGCAAGCAGTCTGTATCGATCAAAGAATGCAAAGCTGTTCGTTAGCGTCACGTAGATTCCCCAGTTAAACGTAAAACCGACGAGACTTGAAGCAACAAACTCAAACCATTGCTTCGCCTTTGGACGTCGCTCTCGATCTCCGAATGTGGTCTTTCTGTTGAGCGCCCAATTCCAACTCACCGCCGGCCAAAATGAAAAGCCTCTCGCTGTCGTGTGGCTGGCGCCAAAAAACTGAAAGAGGTAGTAGAAAGCAAGATCGACCACTAGTCCACTGGTACCAACAATACCAAAATGGACAAACTCGGCCCAGCCTTTGTAGCGGTGTAAATAGAGCCGGCGCAAATGTCTAAGATATTTCCATTGCTGATCGAAGTTCATCTTACTGGCGCCAAGCTCTCGATCTTTAAACCCAATGGGTATCTCTGTGATAACTGTGAAGTTGCCTCGCACCATGATTTCGAGGCCAATTTTGTAGCCAATCGGCTTAAGCCTCGTTAAGTCTCCCAATTGCTCTTTATTAAACATGAAGAAACCTGACATCGGGTCGGAACACTTAACGAGCGGCCTGGCCATCAAAGTGGCAACGTGAGAGTTCAGAAAGCGCCAGAGGCTCCAATCTCGATCAAAGCTACCACCCGCAATATATCGGCTACCGATTGCAAATGCCTCAGATTTGCCGTCTATCACGCCCAGCATTTCAAGAATCTTCTCAGGTGGGTGAGACAAATCAGCATCCATTACCAAAACGATACTATGTGCAGCGGCGCTGATACCGTCAATAACCGAAAGTGAAAGATCACGCGGTCGCCCTTCCGGCCGCAATAACTTAAGCGGAAAGCGCTGTGCGAGATTTTCGCAAATCTGAACCGTGTCGTCGGGAGACATGTCATCGACAATCAGCAATTCATACTCGATTGATTTTTTCGCACCACCTTGCCTTAAACAAGCATCAATTTGCTCAGCTAACAGGGGAAGGTTCTCTGCCTCTTTATAGGTTGGGACAACGATGCTTAGCATTCAAATTTCTCTTGTTAGTCTCATTCTGTTCACTCACAACTATAATCAGGAAACCTATACACTAATTCATCATATGCTTTTTTGTTCGGACCATCTAAATAGATCTGAGTCAAAGGGCAGATACTCGTATTCGCGTTAACAGGCCAAGCCTCAATTGAACGGCGATAGTACGCAATGGAAAGCTCAACATTATCAGGTGACAACGCATGTACGCGTCCAACCAGCTCATAAAAAACTGCGAGGCTTTGTAAAGTTGCATAATAAGGAATCTCAGCTTCAGCTTGCGCTGCCAACTGAACAAGGACTGCACGCTGGCTTACTTTGTTTGACTGATGTTGCTGAGAGTCAAATTCGTATTTCTTAAAAAGGGCTTCGAGTGTGACGAGTTTTCCTGGGAAAGTCGATTGTAGTAAATTAAGCCGTATCAGTATCTCAGGGTTTATTTCTGAGATAGGCCTCGACATCGCATAACTGACGTATTGCTTCGAGAAAGCAATCAATCGATTGAATAGAAAGTGTTGCTCGTGACCGTCAGTTAATTCATCGTCGAGATATAGCTGTAACAGCGAATCAAGATACTCTGCTATTTTCTGATTGAAATCGAAAGGCGCTCCTCCTGCAGAGTTAAAACGGTGATATAAACCCAAATTAGTTGAAGGTGACAACCGAGGCTCTATAGAATAAACCGGACGCGAAGATGCGTTAATAAACGCCTCAATCACCTCCAACTGCGCATCCTGAGACTCAAACGGCGAACTCAAACGATTCGAAAAAACAAGATTAGCCCAATCTCTCACTTCAACGTCTGGTCTCAGTTTTTCAATCCGGTTCAAATACCCAATGGGACCGGTTTGATTATCCCCATAGGTGAACAAGGTTGAGTCCGCCGGCAAGGTCTCAAGAACAGTCCTGGCATAAACATCAATAAAATTGCTTCTGCTTCTATCTACCTTGTCATAGTTAGACAAATAGACAGTAACAAGGGATACAAAGCCGACGACGATGAAAACAAAATTTCGAACCTGATCAGCTGAAATTTTTTCAGGTATTTGTGAATCATCAGCAGCATTCAACAACACGCTAACGACTAACTTTGTTCCGTGAGCAAACCACAAGGCAAGTGCTGCGTAAGCTATGACTGGATAGGGCCGAAAAATTGCTTTATAAAATGCACTAAATTCGAAATTCAGCAGGGCTAGTAGGAAAAATGTAGAGCCCAAAAAAATCATGATGACGCTCGCACTTTCAAACCGATCACGAGTTCTAAGCGAGTGGACAAAGCCGGTAAGAATGAGCGGCACACCTAATAGACCAAGTTGATAAATGGATTCGTCAGCAAGCCAGAACAAATAGGCTATCTTATGAGAACTATCCGCTACGGCGTGATCGTCACTATAAGCTGACCTAGCAATGTAATGCACCAGTTCTTCTATCGAAGTGATTCCACCGTATACGGCAATTTCGGGATCTGCTGTCACCAATAGCGATAAGTAAGGCAGCAGCCCTAAAATAAAACACAGGAGCGAAAAAAACCAAAACGCAGGCTTTTTTAATAGAGACCAGAGCGCCTCCCACCTTGGAAGAACGGTCAGCAACAACGCGGGAGCAGACAACACCATCAACGGCCAGTGATTGCAGAGCGCAAGACCAACCAGAAAACACAGAAGATACCAATGGGATGTTTGGCCTGTCTTTAAATAGAAAGCTGCCGCTAGCCAAGACAGCATAAACATGAAAGCCGCAAGGCTATAAACTTCAATAATAATCGCTTGGGACCAGAACGTGTTCGAAAATGCATAGGCGAGCGCTGCAACCATAGCGAGGATGCGGTCCTCGGTTAGCTTTAAAACAACCAGAAAGAAGACCATAACGGCGCCGACCGCAAATACAGCCGATATCAAATTGCCATTCTTTATCGTTGGAAAGATTGTTAACTGCTGACAAAGCAAGGTGAATAGAGGGTACCCTGGCGGATGACTTAATCCACCAAGATGACACACCATCTGAAATAGGCCAGCATCTTCTAGTGTAATAAATCCTGGCGTTGTCAGCAGGTAAGGCACTAGTGCTAGCAACCCAACAAATACGGCTTGAACTAACGTTTTCCCAGCGAAAGACCTAAGCATGTTCAGCGCACACCAGTGAGTAATTTCTCTTGTTATGGTCTTGAAAATTCAACTGAAGCTCGGTTATCACGCGTATTTTGACTCATCATTTTTTACTGGCATCATCAGACGTAGTATATACATTACTGCTCCTTCAGGCAGTTGGTCAGCAAAAACCCCTCCCAATAACGCTGCGAAGTTCACACAACATGTGTGAACCAAATCACGCATTGACACTAATGAACCCAAAGTGGGAGCTCCATCACATAATCGCTTAAATTTAAACGTTCTAATCCACATCGAACTTCTCAAGGTAGATGACATAGCGATGAAACCTCAGGATAGCCAATATATTGGCCAAGAACATTCACACGACTCAAACCAAAGCGCTTTTCATCCATTGATTCTAGCGAGAATTGATCAATCGGACTTAAAATCAGACATACAGGATCGGAAACTCAACGTCGTATCATTGCTTAATGCCGATATCGAACCCGCACATCAGAATCACTCACTAAATCCGAGTTCAGCAACATCTGCCGCTGACGTCATAAACTGTACATCTCTACTGTTTTTACTGTTTCTTATGATTTCGTCGTTTTAGAACACACCAATCTGTTCGGCATTACTGCTTTCGTTTATACAAATATTGTGACGCAAAGGTGATCCCAAAACATTGTGTATTTGACCCTTTCCCGTAAATGTGATTTTCTTCTATGTTTGGGCATAAACATTATGTATTCCAGCCTCTCTGCTAACCGAATGATTTTCACCTTCGCTTCACTGACACTGCCGCTGCTTTTTAGCCTCGTAGTAAAAGCAACACCAGCAGCCGATCTAGCCCGTGCAGCACCGGATCGACTGAAAGAATATATTCAAATAGATACCATCAATCCTCCGGGAAACGAGTCGCGGGGGGTCAAATATCTCGCCAGCATACTCGAAAATGCAGGCATCTCATTCGAGTCAGTCGAATCTGCCCCCGGTCGAGGAAACATTTGGGCGCGCCTGAAAGGCGGTAACGAACCCGCACTTGTGCTTCTCAGTCATATCGATGTTGTTCCTGCGGACGCAAACTACTGGGACTTTGATCCTCTTTCAGGGGCAGAAAAAGACGGTTATATCTACGGTCGCGGGGCTATCGATACAAAAGGGCTAGGGATTACTCAGCTTCAGGCTTTTCTCGCTTTGCATGCTTCAGGTAAGAAACTTAAGCGAGACGTTATCTTTATGGCGACCGCCGATGAAGAAGCGGGCGGGTTTTTCGGAGCAGGTTGGCTAGTCGAAAATAGACCAGAGATATTCAAAGGGGTGGGTTACCTCATCAATGAGGGTGGTTCGGGAAGAGTCACCTCCGACAAACCTGTCTTCAGGGTTGAAGTTACCCAAAAGGTTCCGCTCTGGTTACGACTGACCGCAACGGATACACCTGGGCATGGTTCCAGCCCTAGATTAACGAGTTCTGTAACCAGAATTCTACGCGCCGGACAAAGAATCGCAGATACAACCTTCGAATACCGTGTCGTACCTGCTGTCAGAAATTTGTTTCAGAGTTCAGCTGAGTTCAGAGAAGGTGAGCTTCGAACAAAACTAGAGCGAATCGACGAGTCGATAAAAGACACAACATTTATGACAGCCTTACAGTTAAGGGAGCCTGGTAGCGTCGCTTTACTCCACAATACTTGCTCGATTACCAGACTGTCAGGCAGCAATAAAATCAATGTAGTACCACCCACTGCATCAATAGAAATAGATTGCCGCTTGTTACCTGATCAGAGCCCTGACGAGTTTTTATCAGAACTGGAACATATTGTTAATGATAAAAACATTACGATTGAAACCCTGATGAGATTTACACCCGCAGTTAGCAGCACTGACACGCCACTGTTCGAGTCGATAGAACGCGTGCTTACACTGCACTACGAAAACATGAAGGTTGTTCCTTCCGTATCAACGGGCTTCACAGACAGCCACTTTTTTCGCGATATCAACATCACCAGCTATGGTTTTGGCCCCTTCCTGTTTGGTGAAAATGAGAAGACTGGCGTCCACGGCAATAACGAACGAATCTCAGTTGAAAACATGATCAAAGGCACTGAAATCATGACCGACTTTGTGATGGATTTTACCGTCGAATAAACAACAATCGAATTACGCCTGATAAACTTTGTCTATGAATTTTTGTTCATACCATTATTTTCTAGCAACAACGATTGTACAGCTTCTCGCAAGTCGGTCAGTGAGAATGGTTTCGCCAAAAATTTATATCCTTCTGGAATATTCTCGGCATATCCCGAAATCAACAATATCGGGATACCAGGATATCGCTCTCTGGCCCAGACCAACAATTTTTCACCCGAAATGCTGCCAGGCATAATCAGGTCACTAATTAGCATATCGATCCGATCAGACTCACACATCAACTTGAGCGCCGCATCACCATCTTCCGCCACAAGCACCTGATGACCGGCGCGCTGCAGCGCAGTTCTGCCGATATTTCTGATCTGAGGTTCGTCTTCAACGAGTAATATTCGAATCCCAGTAGGTTCTATTTTCGTAGACTTGCGAGCAGCAGGCTTAGGTGTTTCATTCAGTTCACCCATGACTTTATCAAACAGCAGCACAACAGTTGTGCCTATTGAAGGCTCACTCTCGATAAGCATGTCACCGCCGGACTGTTTCATGAATCCATACACCATGCTCAAACCAAGGCCGCTACCTTCTGACACTGTCTTCGTAGAGTAGAATGGCTCAGTTGCCATCTCGACCTCTTTAGCGGTCATGCCTCGACCAGTATCACCCACTTCAATTGCGATACGATCACCCCGATCAATCACAGAGAGGCTTATCTGCCCATTTTTCTGACTGGCTTCCCGCGCGTTGAAAATAAGGTTCAGGATACAACTGGTCAACTGCCCTTCATCAACCTCAATCGCACCACCTGAAAGTTCGAGAGTTGAATTGATGGAAAACTGGAGTGACTCATCAAGTGACCTCTGAAACAGCGTCCTATGTGCATTCAAATACTCATTAAAATCCAGCACCGCAGGTCTCAGTGTTTGCTGCCTCGCATATGCTAGCAATCCACGGGTAATGGCTTTACCAGACTCTGTCGCAGCAATAATGTCACCTACAAGCTTTTGTTGCTCTTGGTCCATTTCCGGCGTTAATAGCTCTGCAGATAGCAGAATAATTGTCATCAAATTATTAAAATCATGGGCAACGCCACCTGTGAGCTGACCAATTGAGCGAAGCTTGTCATCTTTCAATAGTCGTAATTCGAGCGCAGCTTTTGTCTGTTCCAAATTGTGACGCTTCTCAAGTTCCTGCGCGATATCTGCGGTGCGCAACTCAACTTCCTTTTTTAGTCGTTTCGCGGTTTCCCTTTGATATTTCGCTTCTTTCCTATTGTTTCTCTGGCTCAGCAGCAAGTACAAAAGCACTAATGCGGCTAGCAAGCCGACAATAACTGCCCATTGAGTAAGATCCATCAGGCTTTGACTCGCTTTTGCTGCGGCCTCTCTTTCGATTGATAAGGCAAGTTGTTGTTCTTTAACATCAAGCTCGTTACTAACACGAAGACTGGTTAATCGCCGTATAGTTTCATCGCTCTGCGCAACTCTTTCTGCTTCGTGAGCAGCAAGACTATGCTCGTAGGCAGACGAGAAATCATTTAGCCCGGCATAGGCTTTTGCTAATAGTCGATGGGTATGACCTCGACCTTCAACCACGCCGCTTATCTGTAGTCTGCTAATGAGGCTGTTCAAATACTCAATCGCAATCAAATAGTCGCCGCGGTCAATCAGAACCCTGCAATAGACTAGGGAGAGCTCTCGCAGACGAGAAGGGTTATCAGCGTTTCTCGCAATCGCAATACCATGGAGCAACGAGTCCAGACCTTCTGCTTCATTTCCCAAACCAAGCTGAGCTGTTCCAATTGCAAGATATGCCTGCGCCTCACTATCAGGTGGGACGGTAATGTCGGATCTCGTTGTCCAGCGCAGTAACTCATCAAGGCTCTCTTGATGACGCTCAAGCGCGGATAGAGAAAGCGCCACCTGCACATGCCCGATGTATGCTCGGGCGGTTTGTTCGGTAGCCTCTAGCCACGGTACAACGATGGCATAACTGGCTAAGGCTTCAATGTGTTCACCTCTTTGTGCCTGCAGATAACCCAGATTGTAAGCGAGAATTCTTGGCAGCTGATCATCGTCGGCTAAAGCGGCTTTCTCATCATCTGCTGCTCCGAATGCTTCGAGCGCAAGGTCCGTCAACCCATACAACATCAAAGCGACACCTCTGTTATGTAACAATTGTACCCGGAGCGCTTTGTCATCAGAGCCAGAAACTTTCTTAAGGGCTTGCTCGAAGTTATCCAGCGCTAGCTCGGGCTTTCCCTGACTAACCACATAGAAACCTATTGCATTGTGTCCTACAGCTTCGACCACCGGATCATCGACACCTTTCTCCACCATCATGCGTGTCTTCTCACAGTGCGGCGATGCTTTATCCATATCGCCTGCACGAATGTGAATCTCACAAGCCAACGCTTCGTAATAAAGGCGATACTCGGGCGCAAGACCTAACGGCACAAAAAGCTCCAGATCAACGATAGCCTTAGCTTGATCTATTTGGCCGGTTTTGCGGATGAGCGCTAAAGAAATTTCCGAATTATCGGGATCCTTAAGCTTCTGCTCAAGTAGCGCTGTCTGCGTCAAACTATGTAGTTGAGGAAAACCGCTGGCAAAGGATTGTTCAGCCGACACGCTGAGAAGGATCCCAAATAGAATGCAGTGGCGAACGAATATCCTAAAAACAAAACCTGTACTCAGAGGACACTCCTCAGTTGCAATTAAGATCCCGAATATACAAAAGCCAGCACAAAATACATAGCAGATTCACCCTCCTTTTTTTGTTAGGAAGACAAAATCCTTTTTTCCGGTTTAGCTAGGCCGTAAAGAAACGTGAAATTTGCAAAGCGATAGGTCGTATAGCGGGTTTTCTAGACACAATGTCGAGCAAAGCCCGCACACTATTGTGCGGACTTTTCGCTATTGCAGAGATCTACCAGAGATCGTACTTTTGAACTTCTGCACGACCTACTACCATGTGGTGCACCTCATCAGGTCCGTCTGCAAACCTTAGGTGCCGTTGATCAGCATACATTCCAGCTAACGGCGACCATTGAGATATCCCGGTAGCGCCATGCATTTGAATTGACTGATCGATGATCTCGCACACTCTTTCAGGCACCATCGCCTTAACAGCACTCACGTAGACTCTGGCTTCCTTATTACCGAGGACATCCATTGCTTTCGCCGCCTGAAGCACCATCAGCCTCATTGCATCTATATCAATTCTCGCTCTAGAAATCACTTCCAGATTCTTACCAAGTTTTGCAATTGGCTTACCAAATGCAACTCGGCTACCTGCCCGCTTCACCATTAACTCAAGTGCAACCTCAGCCTTACCTATTGAGCGCATGCAGTGGTGGATGCGTCCTGGTCCTAACCGAACTTGGGATATCTCGAAACCCCGACCTTCACCTAAAAGAATATTGTCTTTTGGCACTCGGACATCGGTGAACCTAATATGCATGTGGCCACGAGGCGCATGATCTTGACCAAAGACCTGCATTCCTTCAAGAATTTCAACTCCCGGTGTATCAATAGGCACTAAAATCTGTGACTGCTGGCGGCTTGGCGGTGCATCAGGACTGGTTTTCACCATCGTGATCATAATTTTACAGCGTGGATCTCCAGCACCAGAGATATAAAACTTCTCGCCGTTAATGACCCATTCGTCGCCGTCTAAAACAGCCTGAGTGCTGATGTTTTTAGCGTCTGACGAGGGTATTCCGGGTTCAGTCATAGCATAAGCCGATCTGATTTCACCATTGAGTAAAGGCTTCAACCATTTTTCTTTCTGTGCCTCAGTACCGACTCGCTCAAGCACTTCCATATTACCTGTATCCGGCGCACTACAATTCAGTGTTTCCGATGCTAAAGCGACTTTTCCAAGCTCTGTCGCGATGTAGGCATAATCAAGGTTCGTCAGCCCTTCACCAATCTCGGAGTCGGGTAAGAAAAAATTCCATAAGCCAGAGGCTTTTGCTTTTGCTTTAGCACCATCGAGCAACTCGAGTTGGCGCGGGTGCCAGGACCAACGATCCTCTTTCTCTTTTTCGAGGCTATAAAACTCCTCCGTTATCGGCTCAACATTTTCTTTAATATGTTTCTTTACTGCATCCATCAACGGCTGAGCTTTTTCAGACATCGCCAATGTGAACAGGTCATTATTAATATCAGGCATACTTTTCTTCCTTGTTATTGTTGTTTGACAAAATTCGGGTGTACTCCTACTTTGCCAATAGATTCAACTTACGATCTTTGTAACTCGAGCACCATGGTTATTGACAGGATTGATGAGCAGCCAGAACCGATTGGTATTAAAACTATGCTATCGCGGTGAGTGTAACTGTAATGCCATTAAGCGCAGGTGTAGCAGTTGGCACGTCAATGGCAGAACCGCTTGCGAGCCGATTGTAATTAACGCCTGGACTTGTGACACCTTGAAGGATATCTACGTTCTCACTAAAGCCGTGAGGCAAACTCACCACACCTTTGGAAATTCTGTCGCTCAATTCAACCACAACCTCAACGTGCGCAACCTCTGACGCCAGCCTGACAAGACTGCCGTTATTAAGTTTCAGCGCCTGGGCATCAGCAGTATTGATTTCAAGCACACACAGCGGCTTCCCTTTGTTCAACATCGGCAGGTTTCTTAGCCACGAGTTATTGGTTTGTACATTTCTTCGGCCAATCAACTGAAAGCCCGTTTTCACCTCTTCTGCAAATAATCGTTCTATATCAGCAATAATGACTTTTGGTGCCAAATCGATCGTTTTCTCCGCCATAGGATTGATCTCGGACAATCGATTCGCACGCAACTCGCCAAGATCAATGCCATCGGGAGCGTCAACCATTTTCTGAAGTGTCAAGCCATCTGTTTCCCCAAACCCGTCACCCCAACGGCCAGCACGTACACCAAGGTCCAGTAATCTTTCCACACCTGAATCTGGCGTAATCATTCCGACAATTTCCTGAAGATCGCGCTCAAATAATGAACTCGTTTTGTCAGCAATATATGTTGCCGCGTAGGCAGCTACAATTTCGTCTTCAAATTGATCCAGTTCGTGTTTTGAAGGAACACGACCATGATTTAATCCAAACGCCAGTGTTAACGACATTTCCCATTCGTTCGACCCTTCAGTCTCAAATATCGCAGGAGAGTACCGCGCTGAATTACGATAACCCATCGAGCCAAGAAATTTATCATAGTGCGAATCCTCGAATGGTGAAGTGCCTGGCAAAATCACGTCGGCAAGTTGTGACGTTTCATTATCGTAGAGATCAATTGCCACTAAAAACTCGAGAGACTCCAACGCGATCTTCACTTTGTCACTATCAGGATGGCTAAGTACAGGATTGCCTGCAAAACATACCAAGGCTCTAATCTGCCCCTCGCCTGGGGTCATTATTTCCTCGGGCAGCGCAATAGAAGGCATCTGCCCTAACACCTCAGGAAAATGAGAGACTCGAGACTGAAATCTGTTGTATTCGTAGTCGGTTTTTAGCGCCGACGGTTGACCAAACGGTTGCTCCGGAAACATCGCACCCCCGGCTTCATCCAGTACACCGAGAAAAATATTAATCACCTCAACCAGATAACTCGTCAACGTACCGAACGCCTGCAGAGTAGTACCAATGCGCCCGTAAACAACTGGATTCTCCGCCGCTAACAACTCAGCTGCAATTTGCGTGATGGCTTGTATTGAAATACCTGTATGCGCTTCAGCAAGGCTTAGATCAAACCCGTCAAGATAACAAACAAATTGATCCACACCCTTAGCATTGTAACGCTGCGGTATCTCGCAACCTTGATCGATCAACTCATGAATTATCGCCAGCAAAAGCCAGGCATCAGTGCCAGGTTTAATCGGATAATGACTATTGGCTAACCTCGCAGTTTCTGATTTCCTTGGGTCCACCGTCACCAACTGGCCACCGCGCGCCTGCAGCGCACGGAGTTTGTCTCTAAATTTTGGCACCATCCAAAGACTTCCGTTGGAGACTACTGGGTTAGCGCCCAACATGAGCAGATAGTCGCATCGGCCAATGTCTGGAACAGGTATAGCCATGCCATCACCAAACATTAGCTCGCAAGCAAGTTGCTTCGGCAATTGATCCACACTACCAGCACTGTAAAAGTTGCTACTTCCCAGAGAAGTAGCCAAAACACCAAGACCCATCGACAGCCCGACGTGGTGCGCCGTGGGATTCCCAGCGTAAATAGCAATTGAGTTGGCACTGTATGCGTCACGAATCCGGCCTAGATTTCTATTAATGATGTCATAGGCTTCCGGCCAGCTACCCTCACGAAACTTCCCGTTTTCCTTAATAAGCGGTAAGCGCAATCGATCGAGATCAGCGTCGAGTTCTATCATCGAAACGCCTTTAGCGCACATATGGCCGCCAGAAAACACATCGTCACGATTGGGTTCAATCGCAATAACGTTGCGATCTTCAGATCTGACCTTTAAACCACAACCTGCTTCACAGATCGGACAAATTCTATAATGCTCTGAAATTCCCATCGACTTAGTGCTCTTGGTTTTCTTTAGGCTTTCCGCACGACTGAGAAATATTCTTCGATTCTTCGTAGATGACCGTCCACATCGGTATCCCCAGCATTATGGGTAGCGATAGCGATTTTAGTTGCGCCCAGCGCCTCCCACTTGTCCGAATGACTTTGCCACCGCTCGGGGGTACCACCCGCATACTGCGCTTGAGCCTGAATCTGGAACGTCCCCCAATCTTTGCCCGCCTCAGCACACCCCTCTTTTAACAAGCTTATCGCATCTGCTGCTGCGCTGTTTGCTCCCATCAAAGGCACCCAACCATCGCCAAGTCGAGCACAACGTTTAAGTAGCGCTGGTGCAGCGCCACCGAACCAAATCGGAATTGGCTTGGATGGACGAGGGTTAATGCTGGCCCTGTCTACACGGTGAAATTCACCGGTATAATTGAGGGAATCTTCACCCCACAATGAACGCAAAAGTTCAACTTGCTCTGCTTGCCTTACACCTCTTCGCTCAAACTGGACGTTCAGAGATTCATATTCTATTTTATTCCAACCAGTCCCGACGCCAAGGCGTAACCTATTGTTGGAGAGAATCGCAACCTCAGCTGCTTGCTTTGCTACCAACACAGTTTGTCGCTGCGGTAGTATCAATATCGACGTCACAAGCTCTATCGACTCCGTAATAGCTGCAATAAATGCCAGCGTGGTCAGCGGCTCGTGAAAAGCTATTTCTTTGTCGTAGACACCGCGAAACCCCCCGGGACGATCCGGGTCAGCACCGACAACATGGTCATAAATAAGCAATTGTTTTGCTCCAAGCGCTTCAGCACCCTGCGCAAAAGCCTTCATGGCACCTGGATCAGTACCAATTTCGTTGTGTGGAAGCACTACGCCGTATTCCATCTCGCATCACCTTATAGAAAATTCAATATCGTTGATTCTAATCAACGGTTCTAACAACACTATTGAAATAACAAACAATACAACAATCTTTCGAAACATCCGAGCGTCAAAATTTACTTTGCAATTGGATGTACCATTTAGGTTGCATTCAAGATCAGTTTTCGTTTCTATTTAATTCATTCTTTTTTAGCCGCGGATAAACACACAAAATGAATAGCCAAACAAGTTCTCCCTCGAACGCTCAAATGAATGAGATCGGGTTTTACACTCTTGCCGGCGCACCTAAATCTCCAAGGGACCTTATTGCAGAAGTCCAAATGGCAGAACAACTCGGTATCGGTGCGTGTTTTATCTCAGAGAGATTTAACATCAAGGAGATCGCAACACTTTCGGGCGCTGTCGGCGCAATCTCAAGTAAAATTGGTATCGCAACCGCTGCCACTAACCACAACACCCGTCATCCAATTGTGACAGCTGCCTACGCATCGACCATGCATTTCTTGACTGAAGGAAGATTCAGCCTCGGGCTTGGGCGCGGCATCGATGCTATTTTCAAAGCATTTGGGTTACCAAAAATCACTACGGCGCAAATGGAAGACTTCGCACAACTAATGCGGAAGCTGCACCACGGAGAGACGATTATTGGCCATGACGGTCCCGCGGGTAAATGGCCAGCGCTGCGTCTTGATCCAGCTTTTGATGAACACATACCTTTGACACTAACAGCATTCGGCCCTAACTCCCTCGCCCTCGGCGGCAGAGCTTTCGATGCAGTTGTGCTGCATACTTTCTTTACCGATGAAACAACCGAGCGTGTTGTGAAAGACGTAAAGCGAGCAGCGGAGGAGGCAGGCCGCAACCCAAATGACGTCAGAGTCTGGTCTTGCTTCGCAACCATCGGCGATCATTTACCATACGATGTAAGACTTAAGAAAACCGTCGGTAGAATGTCAACATACTTGCAAGCATATGGAGACTTAATGGTTAAGACAAACGATTGGGACCCAGACATTCTAAAAAAATTCAGAGCAAACAAATTAGTGGCAAATTTCCAGGGAGCGCTCGATCAGAAAGCGACGACTAATGAACTCGAAAGGGTCGCTGAACTCATACCAGAGCAATGGCTCGCTTCAGCAGCAACGGGGTCACCAGAGAACTGTGTCGAAGCAATTCAAAATCAGTTTGATCTGGGCTGTGATGGCGTTATTTTACACGGTGCTTCGCCAACCGATTTAGCGCCTATTATCGACTGCTATCGAACCCAGCGCGATCATGCCAAGTTCGCCAATCTTCCTGCAAACCCAGCACTGGCACCGAGCTAGTTTTATCTTAGCACTGCAAGCGATTGCAATTCTTCGCTCATTTGAGAGCTACGGGTTGCCATCGCCATAAACATGTCGTTGCCTCTGTCAGTTTCGCCAACGATCATTGAAGCGATAACCGCCATGATGAGCCCGGCTGGCGCATAATGACGGTACATAGCCCAGGCTTTGTTCCATTTCATTTCGACGCCATAACTTTTTAGGACATCAAGATACAATTTCAGCAAGGCTTCTTCGTTGTTTGCGCGATCATCGGGTAAGAGACTAGTACCCATAAAATAACTTACATCATTAAATGCACAACCCAAGCTGATCGACTGCCAGTCAACCACTGCCAGTGGATATGGCCCACCAAACATCATGTTGTCCAGCCGATAGTCTATGTGAATCAATGTTTTTTCACCGGTGTAATCCGTGTACTTCGACATCAGATCGCCCACATTGCGCACCATTTTGTGGTCACTACTTGCGAGGCGGCTATCGTATTTCTCCAAAAAACCCGTCTGAACCATCTGGTAAATTGATTTTGTAGGATCCGGCTCAGTCGCGGCTCTTGGACCCAATAACTCAAACTCCTCTAAGGATTTATCACCCCACCTTGGCCCATTCAATTTCGCAAGCTCTTCGAGCGCAATAGCAGCCTGGTCAACCGTACAGCCCTCTATCTGATCGCCCTGCTCACCCGGTGCCAAATCTTCCATAATAATCGCAAAATCATGGGTCTCAGAAATGATATCCGCGTAGTACACTTTTGGAGTCTGAATCTCTACACTCGAATCTAGTTCATTATAGTAGAAGACTTCTTTGACGTAGTTTTGCAACTGAATTCCAGTTTGTTTACTGACCGGATCGGTTGAGGCAAATTTGCCTACGACGGAATGTGGTAAATCACCCTGCCCTTGCAACACAAATCGAACATTCTCACCCACCTGACCCGTGCCGATACTCTTGCTTGTCATGCTATCTACTTGCCCGCGAATACCTGCGAAGTTCAGCACCTCGGTAATCCATTCGGGCGTTATATTCTCGGCATCGTGCATTAATGTAGGTTTGGTCACGCTTGGTCCTCAATTTTCAGGTCTAAAGGTCAAACTATATGGATAATTAGGACCTAAGGGAATTCTCTTTATTAAATTTAAAACAATCGCGTTCTCTTAATCTTATCTTAATGGTTCTCTGGAAAAATGTCGCAAATCTAAATATGACCCCATCAATACTATGGAATACTTTTCAATGAAACGAAACATTGCCTTGACCATGTTTAAACACGCTCTGCCGATGTTTAAACATATCCTGCTAGCCGTGGCTTTAGTTCAGGTATCAGCAGCCGCTTATGCCACGGACCAAGAGCTGCTCCAAATTTTGCTTCAGAATGGCGCGATCACTCAGGTGCAATATAATAAACTCATTGATCAGGAATCAATTAGCAGTGAAGACATCGTAGGTAAGCCTGTCACTGCAGCAAGTGCAACAGAGGCAGCTGTTGAAGAAAGAGTCGCCGCTGAAGTTGCGACACAAATCGCAAACAATTTCCCTGTTGCGACGAGCCGCGGGAGCAGCGGTTTCCGCTTTGAGACACGTGATGGGAACTGGCAGACTAATCTGCAATGGCGAGCTCAAATGCGCTTTACTACGCCCTATAGGTCTGACCCCCGACAACTGTCTAGCTTGACGGCAGAAAACCAATCCAATTTTGAAGCGCGTCGGTTGCGGATGAAAATCGGCGGCCATGGCTTGCAACCCTGGATTAAGTACTATTTTGAAGTCGATCTACAACCTTCACGGGACGTGGATGACAGCAGTGCTTCTTCCAGTGCCCGGGTGATTGATTATCGTATTGATATCGCTAAGTGGGACTGGGGCGGTATTCGATTCGGCCAATGGAAGGTTGACCTTAACCGTGAACGAGTTGACTCTTCTGGACGCCAGCAGTTTGTCGAGCGATCGATCGCCAACCGAGTATTCACTGTTGACCGTCAAGTAGGTGTGCAGCTCAGGGGACGCTTGTTCAAAGATACAGCCGCCGATATGCGCTATTACGCCGGCGTATTTAATGGTGAAGGTCGCTCAGTGAATAATACTGACAACAACTTGTTGTATATGGCACGGCTGCAATGGAATTTCCTGGGGCGAGACCTTTCATGGCGGCAAACCGATGTTGAATTCACTGAGAAGCCAACGGGGAGTTTTGCGATAGCAGGATTCACGAATACCGGCGGCTGTACTCGCTGGTCTTCATCGGGTTGTGGAAACCTTGATGGTTTTGACAAACCAGCCGTTGCAGCGTCGGAACAATTTGATATTGAACAAGTGGTACAGGAATTTGCTTTCAAGTATCAAGGCTTTTCAGCTCAACAGGAATTTCATAGAAAAGTCATCAAGGATAGTTCCGATGGCAGCAGACACGAGTTAACTGGTGGTTATGCGCAGGCAGGGTATTTTTTCCACAATCTACTCCCGGCTATACCCGCACCCCTTGAGGTGGCAATGCGGTACGCATATGTCGAGGAGCCAAACGCAACCGACCGGCTTTTTGAAAACAAGCGAAAGGAACTGACGTTGGGCGCCAACTGGTTTTTCAATGGTCACAATAGCAAGGTAACGCTTGATGTTTCACGCTTAAGTATCGACGATGGCCTGCTGGCAACCGATGACTCAGACAACCGCATTAGACTTCAATGGGATGTTCAATTCTAAGTGTTTTCTATCGTCTCACTTACGAGAGCAGGCGGGTGTCCTCACCTGCCTAGACCCAATTAGCAACGACTCAAGAGAGTAGAAAGCCTAATCAAAACACATTATAAAAGGCGACTAAACTAGGCCGCCCGCTTCTGAAGGCTTGAACTGGCAAGGTATTCATCATAAGTACCCTGGAAGTCTACGAGCTTCTGATCTTTGACTTCGATCACACGGGTCGCAAGTGACGAGACAAACTCTCTGTCGTGACTGACAAAAATTAGCGTACCCTCAAAACTCTTCAATGCCTTATTGAGGGCTTCGATAGCCTCCATATCCAAGTGATTGGTCGGCTCGTCCATAATCAGAACATTGGCACCGGACAGCATAAGTTTGCCAAACAATAAGCGATTCTTTTCTCCCCCAGAACAAACTCTCGCCTTCTTGTTTGCATCATCCGCTGTAAACAGCAAACGACCAAGCATCCCGCGAACCATGAGGTCATCGTGCCCAGGCTTACGCCATTGCGCCATCCAGTCGAAAAGATTCAAGTCTGAATCAAAATCCTCTGTGCTGTCTTGTGGACAATAGGCAATAACTGCATTTTCAGACCACTTTACTTCACCATCATTAGCGGTCAAATCGTTCATCAGGCACCGTAGCAACGTTGTCTTACCAACGCCGTTCTCACCAATGACAGCCAATCTTGCACCGGCTTCCAGGATCAAGTTACCGCCAGTAAACAACGATTCATCCTCAAAACCATGGGTAACATCTTCCAGCACTAGCGCCTGTCGATGCAGTTGCTTGTCTTGACTAAAACTAAGTGAAGGGGTTAGACGACTCGAAGACTTAACTTCATCAAGTTGAATCTTGTCTAGCTTCTTCGCGCGCGAACTCGCTTGTTTCGCTTTGGATGCATTGGCAGAGAATCGATTAACAAAACCCTGTAATTCTTCCATCTCAGCGCTCTTCTTTGAATTCTCAGTCAACAATTGCTGCCGAATAAGCGCTGCGGCCTCGGTGAAACTTTCATAGTTACCAGGAAATATTCGCAACTCGCCATAATCGATATCTGCCATATGGGTGCAGACAGAATTCAGGAAATGTCGATCGTGAGAAATCACAATCATTGTACATTTACGCTCGTTTAAAACACCAGCCAACCAGCTGATACTGTGGATATCTAGGTTGTTCGTCGGCTCGTCCAACAAGAGAATATCAGGATTGGAGAATAGCGCCTGGGCTAGCAATACTCGTAACTTCCAACCTGGAGCGACCTGGCTCATCAAGCCAAAATGCAGCGTCTCTTCAATACCCGCCTGAAGCAGGATTTCGCCGGCACGGCTCTCCGCGGTATAACCATCCATCTGTGCAAATTCAGTTTCGAGCTCGGCAACTTTCATGCCGTCGGCCTCACTCATCTCTGGCAATCCGTAGATACGATCCCGCTCTTGCTTGATCTTCCACAACTCTGCATCACCCATAATCACGGCGTCAACGACGCTGAATTCTTCAAAGGCGAATTGATCCTGGCTCAAAGTACCCACTCTGTTACCGGGACTAACGGAGACATTGCCGGAAGTTGGCGTAAGCTCCCCACTGAGTATTTTCATAAAGGTCGATTTGCCACAGCCATTGGCACCTATCAATCCATAACGATTACCGTGGCCAAACTGAGCAGAAATGTTTTCGAACAATGGCTCAGCGCCAAATTGCATGGTGATATTTGCTGTCGTAATCAATTGAAAATCCCGGGAGCCTGAAACGCATGAATAAAACACGCGGCTTCATGTGAAGCGCGTGTTCGAGCGCGCGGAGCTTATAGGATTTAGCGCTAAATGTCGAACCGGAATACCCTTTCAATCGATTACAGGATTAATCTGCCTAACAAAATCTCACCCAAGGGCTAGAGATGGATTTTCACACCACCAATTCCAACAGGCGCACTTTGACCACTCGAGCGGGCTTTACCAACAACGTCGCGCAAGGTAAACGGAGCATTTAATTCCTGCTCTGTTGAATTCGGCCCTAGCTCCCCGACGCGTAGGTACCTACCATCGTCCGCAGCTATTCGAAAATCCACGGTGACACCTGCGGCTTCATCAATTAGGCCCCGAGCGCCAAATCCATGCCCCTCATTTGTTTGGGCCGCATTTGTCGCTTGATAACCCATGCGATGAAGTAGTTTCGGACTTGCCCTCTTCAACACTTCTGGACTAACTGACAACATCCAGTTCTCTTGCTGCCTTAGAAAAGGTTTTTGCATCCCATTGAGCATGACAACACGGGGCGTTTCAGTGTGATTGATGCCAGTGCCGTGCAATAGCCGGCCGTCCGTTATGACCATCGTGCCTGCTTTAGCATCGATATTAATAGCAGGCGGCAGCTTACCTACAGGCTTCTTCGCACGCACGGCGTCCGATAAGACAATGTGACTACCAGGAATAACAAGGGTTCCGCCATTCCTTTCATCAACGTCGGTCAACGCTGTGAGGATGTTGATCGACATTGGACTTTGAGAATCGAGGGCATTGTTTTGATCTTGATGCAGCGCCTGTGGCACACCTCCTGTTAAGGAGATCGCAGCTATAAGAGAGGTACTAATCCAACCAGGACCTAAAGCTTCTGTCACAAGCTGCTCAACTAAATGACCACCTTGAACTGTTCCAACATGCTGCTCTATCAAACCCTCAAAGCATTGGCCTTTGTTGACGCAGCAATTGATATTTTGACCACTAGGGGTTTTTTGCGCAAGACCAGCGCGCCGTTCACCTTCGGCCTGCTCTAAAACTCGCTGACGAATGATCTCTACCTGCGCGACAGAAAGTGCATCTTCGACCTTACAGTACCCCCACTTCAACATATCGGCACGCAGTTGATTGATGTCTTTGCTCGCCCGAGGAAGATCTATACCTTGCCAGTAAGGGTGCTTTGAACCGGAAGTCGTATCGTAATACGATCCCTTCTTGAATTCCCAATTGCCCCAATCACTGCTACGTTTAGGCGGTACAAAGTAGATTTCCGGATTGTTTTCCAGTACTGACTTCATGGGCTCCTGAGACGTGACTTCGGCATGGTACATCTGAAATTCTGGTGCAGACTGGGAAGCTATATGAGCAGGGTCAAACTCATTAGGAATGGAATTCATGTTTTTGGAATCTCCTTGACTGCGAACTTTCGTGTGACGATGTTCGACCTTAAAAACTATCAACTTTCAAGTCAGCCGGGTTTGCATTTCCGTGGCTTCAACTTCTGTTCGGATTTTGGATATCCAAGAAGAACGCAAAGAACCCGATAAACCTCAGGTTAAGTGAAAATGGTGGGCCTTCACAGACTCGAACTGTGGACCGTCCGATTATGAGTCGGATGCTCTAACCAACTGAGCTAAAGGCCCATTTTCACTAAACTAGGGCTATCTTTATCTATCTTACTACAAGGACCTGCCGATGATGAATCGATTGCTCTAACTAACTGAGCTACAAGCCCTAACTTACAATTTCAAAAGCTAAGAAGTTTCGTCGAGAAAACTCTTGAGGTGATCAGAACGTGTAGGATGTCGCAATTTGCGAAGTGCCTTTGCTTCGATCTGACGAATTCGTTCTCTAGTCACATCAAATTGTTTGCCAACTTCTTCCAACGTATGGTCAGTGTTCATATCAATACCAAAGCGCATTCTAAGCACTTTAGCTTCTCTGGCTGTTAACCCGGAGAGGATACCACGAGTTGCCTCCCTTAATCCTTCATCCGTTGCAGTATCAACAGGAGAGCCGACGGCCCCACCTTCACCTAAGTTGTTGTTAGAATCCAAGAAATCACCCAAATGAGAGTCTTCGTCATCACCAATTGGCGTTTCAGTCGAGATAGGCTCTTTAGCTATCTTTAATACACGTCGAACCTTGTCCTCCGGCATTTCCATCCGCTCACCCAACTCTTCCGGTGTGGGTTCACGACCCATTTCCTGCAACATCTGCCGGGAGATCCGAGAAAGCTTATTGATCGTTTCGATCATGTGAACAGGAATTCGAATAGTCCTTGCCTGGTCAGCGATTGATCTGGTTATCGCTTGCCTGATCCACCAAGTAGCATAGGTTGAAAACTTATAACCACGTCGATACTCAAATTTGTCGACGGCTTTCATCAAGCCAATGTTACCTTCTTGAATAAGATCCAAAAATTGCAGCCCACGATTTGTGTATTTCTTCGCAATGGAGATAACCAATCGGAGATTAGCCTCAACCATTTCTTTCTTAGCGCGCCTGGCCTTGGCTTCGCCAATTGACATTCGACGATTAATATCTTTTATCTCGATTACTGCTAACCCGCAAGCTGTCGATGCTTGTCTGATTCGTTTCTGGGCTCTAACAATCTCGTCTTCGTACTTTTTGAGGCCTTCATGGCCGTCTGCAATTTGCTTCAGCACCCAAGAAGTATCATCTTCCTGACCGGTGAACTTCTCAAGAAAAATCTTACGTGGCATTCTGCCTTTTCGAACACACATCTGCATCGCAAGTCTTTCGTGATGCCTGATCTGAGCGTGAGTCGTACGCGCCATCTTCACAATGACATCGTACAACTTGGGAACCAGTTTGAAAAACTGAAACGATTCACCGAGTGCATCAAGTTCCTTTTCAACCTCAGGCGTACCACGTCCATGTTTCTTAATTGTTTTTTCGGTTTTCTTTAGCTGTTTGCGCAAAATTTCAAAGCGCTCAGCTGCCTTAATGGGATCTGGGCCTTTTTCTGCTTCCTCTTCTTCCGGCGTTTTTTCTTTAACTTCTCCTGGAACTACTTGAGCTGCCGGCTTGACATTTTCTTCAGGATCAAGAAAACCGATCAACATATCGGTCAAATGAGAGTCTTCTTCCTGCGACTTATCGTAAGCTTCAAGAATGTGCTCGACCGTGCCAGGAAAGCTGGCTAAGGCGTGCAGCACATCTCTGATGCCTTCTTCAATTCTTTTGGCGATTACAATTTCGCCTTCTCGAGTTAACAGCTCAACTGTCCCCATTTCACGCATGTACATCCGAACGGGATCTGTTGTCCGTCCGGCTTCATTCTCGACCGCAACGAGCACGGCAGCTGCTTCTTCCGCTGCCAACTCATCAGTCACATCGCCTTCAGACATCAAATCGTCGCTTTCAGGCGCTTTCTCATGGACCGCAATGCCCATGTCATTGATCATGCTGATGATGTCTTCGATTTGTTCTGGATCGGAGATTTCGTCCGGTAAGTGGTCGTTGACCTCGGCGTACGTAAGGTACCCCTGCTCTCTTCCGCGACTAATTAAATCTTTCAGTCGGGACTGCTGATTCGGTGCGGTTCCGCTAGTGGTCATAGGCTTCCTTCGAAACTTTTATGGAAAAAGGGGCCAGCTATTATAACCAGTGAATATTGATCATTCCACTCCAAGTTCCCTACCGTTGATGTATATTTACGACCATTATGGCGCATCAACTGCTGTAATTATCGGCACACTGACATAGGTAATAGCCAAACAGGAGCGTAAACGGCCTGCAGGACTAAGGCTGTTTGTTCTTAAGAGACTCACGATAATTTTGGCGCTCTTCGGCAGACCATTCGGCGAAGGGCTTGGCATGAAGACCTTTCCTAACTTTCTGAAAAGACTCAACCTCTATCGTTTTCAACAATTTTTTTACAATCCCCTGATACTGCTGCGGCAAATCAGAAACATCAAGTAATTGCTCCTTTTCTGCGAGTGATTTGAGTACTGCAAATTCCGGTTGATCCTGATATGAAGCAAGCAGTACAACCGGCGAAGCCACTTCTCTGGCCAAAATAGAATGAACTAGATCTACAAACAATTGGCATCCTGGCGCATTTTCCAACTGAGAATACAGCTTCTCATCAACATCTCCGGCAAGATCTGGTTGCCGCAGTAAAATCCCAATGGCGTCTTCCGCAAGAGCGACCATTTCCCGTGATACAGGAGCACCAAAAGAGAATGACGGGTCTTCGTCTAAGAACTCTGCCGCCGCCATCATCTCGGCATACTCTTCATCACTCGCCACATCCTGATGATCCCTCGCAGATACCGTGCTTACCAAACCTCCCGCTCCTCCCCGATACGCAGTCTGCGGCTCATTTTTTGAAGTACTATGACGGTAGCTTTTCTCAGATGTAACGGCGGATCGAAACGGTGCGGCTGCGGCAGGCTGCGCATCAGAGATGGCGGTTAATTTTTCACTGGATAAACCCGTGAGCTCGGACAACTTACCAACCACCAGCTGTTTAAAAACCCCTTCTGGAATTTTTTGAATCAACGGCATCGATAACTGAGAGAGGGTAGCTTTACCTTCCATAGAGCTCATATCAAGCCCTTCCTGAAGATGGTCAAACAAAAAGTCTGTCAAATGAGGCGCTTGATTGATTCGCCACTCAAATTTATCTTTACCTTCTTTGCGGACTAATGTGTCAGGGTCTTCACCCTCTGGCAAGAACAAAAAACGCGCACTACGACCGTCCCGCATGAAAGCCAAACTTTCCTGCAATGCCTTCCAAGCAGCGGCTCTTCCAGCTTTGTCACCATCAAAAGAGAAAACCAACTTAGAAACAGTTCGAAATAGCCTGTCAAGATGATCACTGCTAGTAGCCGTGCCTAGTGTTGCTACGGCGTAACTAATTCCCTGTTGAGCCAGCGCGACAACATCCATATACCCTTCAACAACAATGAGTTGTTCGAGCTTTCGATTGCGACGACGGCTCTCGTAAAGCCCATAAAGCTCTCTTCCTTTGTGAAACACCGGCGTTTCCGGTGAGTTAAGGTACTTTGGTTTACCATCACCGATAATGCGTCCGCCAAAAGCTATGACTCTGCCTCTGGTATCTCTTATCGGAAACATTACTCGATCCCGAAATCGATCGTATGTCTTACCTTCTTCGCTGTTATCAATGAGCATACCTGACTCAATTAGCAGATCTCGCTCGTGATTGGTCTTTGCCAAGGCGCCCATCAAATTGTCCCAGCCAGCAGGCGCATAGCCCAGTTGAAAGTCCCTGGCGATTTCCCCAGTGAGTCCCCTTTGCTTCAAATAACTTACTGCAATATCTCTGGACTCATGTTGACGGAGAAAGCCCTGATACAGTACTGATGATTGCTCGAGGATCTCGTAAATAGACTTGCGCTTCTTAAGTCGTTCCGTAGTTCCCGGCGGAGATGAGCTCGGCACTTCAAGCCCAGCTTTTGAGGCTAGCATTTCAACAGCCGCGACAAAATCCAACCGCTCAAATTCCATCAGAAATTTTAAAGCACTACCGGACGCCTGACAGCCAAAACAGTAATAGAATTGTTTTTCCTGATTGACGCTAAAAGAGGGACTTTTTTCAGTATGGAACGGGCACAAACCGGAGTAGTTCTGCCCGGTCTTTTTCAGGGTCACCCGACTACTAATTACATCGACAACATCAGTGCGAGATAGCAGATCATCAATGAAATCAGGTGGGATCACGGTATTATATTTCGGGTAAGAGTTGCGTTCAGAATGTCATCTGGCCGAGCTAAAAACAAGAGGAGGAAAAGACGGGGCATATTAAACACCGGCCAACCTCATCAAGCGGTTCAAGAAACATTTCACTGACGCCACCGGGAAGTAAGTGAGTGATTACAGACCCCAATACACACTCGCGAAAACCTAGGTTAGCAAACCCTTCACTTCAGCGCTAACCGCACCCATGTCAGCGCGCCCTTGGATCTGCGGGCGCAATATTGCCATCACATTTCCCATATCTTTCATCGAGCTTGCACCGGACTCAGCAACAGCGGCGGCCACGAGAGATGAGAGCTCGTCGGAGGTTAGCGCGGTCGGGAGAAACTCTTTAATCAGTTCTATCTCGAATGCTTCCTGAGCAGCTAAATCTTCCCTTCCAGCAGCCTCATACTGGGTCAAAGAATCTTTTCGCTGCTTCGTCATTTTGTCTAGAATGGCCAGAACTCTTACATCGTCTAATTCAACTCTTTCATCTATCTCAATTTTTTTGAGCTCGGACATCGTTAGACGTAACACACCGAGCCGTTGCTTCTCTCTGGCCCGCATCGCGTCTTTCACAGCATTTTCGATTCTTTGCTTTATGTCGGAAGTTGTCATAATTTCCCCAATCCTTCTTTATGAACACACGGCTTTACGAACACAGTTTGGACACACAATTTTCGAAAACACTTTACAATGTCATTTACGAAAACAGCGTTCCGAGTAAATTATTGATGGATGAAATGTCAGCAGACAAACCCAATGATTTCCAAGAGACAGACACGCAAAAATGATTGCTCAATATACGGGCCTTTGCAGCCTCAGCTATTGGGTCAATCAGTGAAGAGTCTAATACTCCGGGAATAAAAACCCGAGAAGAAACCTATAGGAGAAACCTTTAATAGGATTCTATAAATGAAGGCTATGGATGAAGGCTCTAGAAGAAAAGCCTGGTGCTTGAGCCTATTTTAGGCGCCCGCACACCAGGTACTTTGTCTAGTATAAACGTTCCATTCTTCGAGATTCACGTTGAACTTTCTTCGCGTGTCTCTTAACGGCAGCAGCAGCTTTACGCTTGCGAACCGATGTTGGCTTCTCATAGAATTCACGACGCCTAACTTCAGCCAAAATTCCGGCTTTCTCGCATGAGCGCTTGAATCGTCTTAACGCCACATCAAATGGCTCGTTCTCTTTTAATTTTACAAATGGCATACCTGTTCGTACTCTCCTTTCCCGAAGGGCGAGCATTCTAACGGCATATGATAGTAATTGCAAAGCCCCAAATCAGGCAAATTTCGACACCCGAATAGAAGCGCTGCTTCGCTCCTTTTAAAAGACGAAAAGTTTGAGATCAAAATCGAGTTTCCAATTTTAGATTAGTCGTAATCACGGGATATTTCCCCAGATAATCAGTAGGATGCGTGATTTGGTTGATTTGATCCAGCAGCAAAAGAGGATAAGTGTGAGAGTAATTGGTAT
>JBLHWY010000028.1:0-47383 GCA_047629195.1 Candidatus Azotimanducaceae bacterium | reverse complement strand
GAACAGCAAGCGGCACCAGCTAGATCAGGACCAAGAAGGTATCCGCAAAAACGTATGGGCAAGAAGATATGAGCAAAAAGATATGAGCAAAAAGGTATGAGCAAAAAGGTATGGCCAGCTAGCTATGACCAATTAATAGTAGCAGAAGCCACACACTATCGTCCCGGCTCAAATAGGCTAAAGAGCAACCCGCCGAGGTGTGCCGACCATTTCTACAACCTGAATTCGTCCGCCTGCTGAACGATAATCTGTCTGACCGATCCAATTTGCTGGCTTTCTGTCCTTCGGCGGCAATCCCGCGCGAGAGAGAAATTCAGGATTAAATGGGACCATCTTTCCAGAAAGCCTTCCGTTCATGTCGTGTAAGTTATCTGACATTGGTACAAAAATTTTCATTCTCTTTTCCGCAATTAATTTCAAAACGTCTGATGTACAGTTAAACCTATAACCCGCAAAACGTCGTTGAGGGAAAATGAAAGTTCACTGAATTAGTGTGGAGAAACAATGAAATCAGTCCGTTTTGCGTTAAACTGGCCGTTAGGGAAATACTTTTTCCGTGCACTGTCATAAAATACAACTAATCACTCTAGAGGAATACGTATGGCTAAGAAAATTGCCATCGTCGAAGATGATCCGGATCAAAGAAGCAATTACGTCGATGCGATCACTAAAAAAGGCTATGACGTCACTGCTTACAGCAGTCGTGCCGAAGCATTAGCTGGTTTCGAGAGAGAACTTCCCGAACTCGCCATCCTCGATATCATTCTCGGCGATGAAGTCGATGCAGGCTTTGAGATTTGCCGAGACCTCCTTTCACGGTCAGCCTCTTTGCCCGTCATATTTTTAACAGAGAGAATCGCTGAAATCGACAAGATTAGCGGGCTTAGATTGGGTGCGTGGGATTACTTGCCTAAGCCGATTTCACTTGATTATCTTGCCGAGCGAATTAGCTCACTATTGCGAATCCATGAAGCTCGGGGGCAATCGAATGCAGGCTCAACCTCAGCAAAGCTAGTCGGCGATATGTCTATTGACCAGGAAGCACTGCTTGTTTCCTGGAAAGATGAGCCAATCAATCTTTCGGGAACAGAATTTCGTATGTTGGCTAAACTAGTTCGCGCCCCTGGACACGCTGTTTCCTATGACACACTAATGAACGCAACCATGCAAAGTCTAGTGACCAACAATACAATTAACACCCACATGCGAAATATTCGCAAGAAATTCGAAAGCATCGACAAAGACTTTGATTGTATCAAGAGTGAATACGGATTCGGATATCGTTGGTCCGCCAAGTGACTGATAGTTGCGTTTCGACCTTTCGGCTTAGGTTTCGACGTAAGCTAGCTTGGCGCTAACTTCGTTACTAAAGGATTATCGCCCGGTCAGGGATTTCGGAAAGGCAAGCACTAGATGAAAAACAACCGAATACGGGGGCCCAGACTCGCTACCAAGCTTTTCATCCTCATGAGCCTCACGCTAGTCGTTTTACCTTGGTTCAGCTATTTGTATCTGCAGGAAATGGAGGGTTTCCTGGTCGACAGCCAGGCAAACGCCCAATTACTAACGGCCGAAGGTATTTCCACGCTTCTAAACGGTCGATCCGACTTATTCAACGAATTACCCCTTTCCCCCGACGGCTACGAACAACTTTACGCACATCCTCTGACTACGCCGATCAGAATCGACGGCAAAAGCAATGACTGGGAGGATGTACTTAACTACAACCTGAGCTTTGGGCAGATCGATAGCGCAATTACCTCGAAAATTTCACCCAATCAGTTTTACCTGGTCCTCGGGGAACACAAAGACCAGGTCTATGCCTTTATTCAGGTGCAAGACGACAAACTCGTTTTTCGCGATCGAAATATTCTGCGCCTTGATCTATCCGATCACGTCAGAATTACCTTTACAGGAAAATCAGGCGAAACCGTTCAACTCGTACTGACGATGACAGAACCCGGGATTACAACTGCATACGAAATGGATAAAGAATGGCGTTATGCAATCCAAGGAGAGGCCGAGAATAGCATTCAAGGCTTCATGTCTGTGACAGCCAATGGATATGCCATAGAATTTCGAATCCCACTTTCGCTGGTAGGATCAACAAAACACTTTGGTCTCGCCGTGGCGGATGTGGATAGCGCTGAAACGAGAGCTATCCAGTCGATTACAGGCACGCTGCCGTCCGCTGGCCAAGAAGCTTTTGGTTTGGTTTTGCTGAAATCTCCCGAGGTATTAAAAATTATCGAGGGATTAGGTTACTCCGGGGCAAACATACAGGTTATTGATGCTCAGAGGCGTGTTAGGGCTGAAGTAGGTTCTTATTCTGCGGCTCAAGAACCACCCTTGGAGCATGTGCAACAGTCATTGGTCGAATCATGGTTTTCATTTTTCAGTGCGCTCGTCGACTCTGCCTATGGGCTTATAGACCACGCGCTAAGGGAGGAACTCGCCTTACCCGAAGGACAGGTAATTCAGGATTCGCTCTCTGGCAAGCCAAGCTATCAAAGAAGGTACTCGCAGGAAGAGGGCGAGGTCATCATAGCCGCCTATCCAATTATCTCAGAAGATAGAATAATAGGCACAGTTCAGTTAAAGCAAAATACCAAGCGCATTTTGCAACTAAGGAGAGACGCACTCGAACGGATCATCAACTTTTCAGTGCTCTCGCTGTTCATTTTTGTCTTGCTCATCCTGGCATTCTCTGTCCGACTCGCTAGTCGAATTCGAAAGCTAGGGGCTGAAACAACTAACGCTATCGATATCTACGGAAGATTGCAGACCGACCAGATCAAGAGCGAAACAAAATCAGGAGACGAAATCGGAGACCTCGCTCGCAGTATCTCAGGCATGTTGGCACGCCTTCATCAACATAATCAATTCCTGGAAAATATGCCTAGAACTCTCCGGCATGAAATCAACAACCCACTAAACACCCTTAGCACCTCCTTACAGAATCTAGAAAACGAGGAAACTGAGGCTGGGCGTAAAAAGTATCTCGAAAGCGCGAAACGTGGTGTTAATCGAATAGGCATGATTGTTCAAAACCTGGCCGATGCGGCAAGCCTAGAAGAAGCACTCGAGGCAGAAGAGTTTGAGGTCATAGATCTTCACAATCTCGTCGCCAACTATTTGGCAAATTGCCGGACGACGCACGGAGATCGAAAATTTGAGTATCGGGGCACGCAAAGACAAGTGCTTAGCAATGTCTCTGACTATCGTATCGAACAGTTGGTCGACAAACTAATCGACAATGCGATCGATTTTTCAGAATCAAATAGCACCATCACTGTTGGTCTCACAGTCGACGCTAACAATTTAACACTATTCGTGACCAACCAAGGGCCTACCATCCCTCCAGACGCTCTTGATAGCATCTTCGACTCAATGATTTCGGTCCGAAAATCGAACCCAGATAACCGATTACACTTCGGCATGGGGCTCTATGTCGTCAGAGTCATTGCTGAACATCATGGTGGCAGCGTAAGCGCAGCAAATTTGTTAAGCGGGAATGGGGTGACGATCAGAATCAATTTGCCATTATATAAAGACGCAAGTAACCCCGCAGTTGCAGCGGGCTAACACTCAAAAAAACATATGCCATGCCAAATTGCTGCAGACAAAAAAAACCCTAACGCCTTCGGGGGAGGGATGGTCAGGGCTTACAGCTCCAATAAAAGGGGCCAATTTGGGGATATCTTGAGTACTAATTGTATCTTGCGATTATGGAAAGAGTATGGAAGTAGAATGGAAACAATATCGCAGTTATTCTCGAATAGGGATATGCAGCTAACCGCAAGCGATTGATTTATTAGTTAATAACTCTTTTTTCAAGAGGCACGGCTTGTTGACCGCTCATCGAAAAAGCACTTTCAATGCGCCACTCTGCCTTTTCAGAAGCCGCCTTCAATAGCTGAATCATGCTGGCATTTATTTCCTGATTAATGACAAAATTGATACCCCGCCCCTGTTTCGGCTGAACAGAGAGCGCAAGACTGGCGTCGTTGATATTGAACGAAAGTTTAAAAGCTAGGTGATTTACCTCCCCAAGCGGAAAACTGTTGGATTCTTCTGTGAACGCCTTTGAAAAATTTGCATCACCGAGTCGCTGCTCCTGCTTGAACTCCTCAACGGCTTTCTTCTCTTCTACCGTCGACTGCGCTGACACGTCAGGGTCTTTATCCGCATAATCTTTTAAAACTTTGATCAGCAAGAGCGTGTACCTACGAGTCAACCAGAACCTGAACTCTTCCCCGGAAGTTGAATTTACTCGGAAAAGAATTCTATCCTCCTCGGCAACATAAAGCATTTGCATTTGACTGAGCGTATTACTCATCTCGATTCCTTATATTTCATACTAGTAATAACGCCCAAGGCACCCTGCTAACTATCAACGTTACAGCCTGTCATTATGTGTCAGTCTAGCCGACTTCATCAAATACTCTATATAAAAATATATTGATATAGCTTGAGAAACTCAAATTCCCTGCTACTATATCAATATATTTTTATATAGATAATTTCTTTCGCGCGAGATTTATGGATTCCCTGAGTCAACACTCCCTCAACCAACCCCAGCAGCCATTAAGCTCTTTTGAGCTAACTGCTTTTTGCAAAGCCACAGCGGAGGGCTTGAGACTCAGCGTATTGAGGGCGCTCAAGAACGAGTCATTTGGCGTGACAGAACTCTGCGAGATATTCAAGATCACCCAACCCGGCATGTCACATCATCTGAAAGCCCTACTTGCCGCAAATCTTGTAGCGACCCGTCGTGAAGGGAACTCAATTTTTTATCGACGCGCCATGATCGACAGTACCCATCCTCTGGGCGACCTGACATCGACTCTGTTCGCAACAGTCGATAACTTAATTCTATCCGCTGAGGTCGATCAAAGCTTGCGACAGGTTTATGCGGAGCGCGCGCAGCGATCAAGAGAATTTTTTGACAAAACCGCAGACAAATTCAGCGAGAACCAAGACCTGATTACTGACTTCAACCAGTACGCCGACCCGATTCTAGAACTGATTTCTAACGAACGCCTTCCATTTGAGAGCAGCGTGCTTGAGGTTGGCCCAGGCAATAGCGAGCTTTTAAGAGAACTTGCGGCCCGATTTGAACATGTGACTGCAATGGATAATTCAGCCCCAATGCTGGAGCGAGCAAGGCACCAGTTAGGCCAAGACAGCCCGAAGAATATTGAATTTCGACACAGCGATCTAGAAGACTGCCTAGCGTCGAAACCACAGTTCCACCTCGTTGTTCTCAACATGGTGACTCACCACCTAGCATCGCCAACACTCGCGTTTAAAAGTGCAATGTGCATGCTAAACCCTGGTGGCCGTCTCTTAATTGTTGATCTTTGCCCGCACGACCAAGATTGGACCAGAGATGCTTGCGGTGATCTTTGGCTTGGATTTGAGCCCGAGGATCTCAATAAATGGGCTCTCGAAAACGATCTAACACCAGGTCAAAGCCTGCACCTGGGTCTTAAAAACGGATTTCAAATTCAGGCGCGACTCTATCATAAACCCTCAATAACCTGATTTTTCACTGAAAAACATAACCAAAGAGAACCACTATGACCAATCAAGATTACAAAGTTGCAGACATTAGCCTTGCAGCATTCGGACAGGCTGAAATAGATTTAGCCGAAGCAGAAATGCCTGCACTTATGGCGCTACGCGCCAAATACCAGAAGGAACAACCGCTTGCTGGCGCTCGAATCATTGGCTGTATTCATATGACAATTCAGACAGCCGTACTGATGGAAACTTTAATCGAACTCGGCGCAGATATTCGTTGGTCTTCATGCAATATCTTTTCAACCCAAGACCACGCTGCAGCAGCGATGGCTGCGAAGGGTATTCCAACATTTGCCTGGAAGGGAGAAACCGAGGAAGAATTTAACTGGTGTATTGAGCAAACGATACTTCAAAATGGTAAGCCATGGGATGCCAACATGATCCTCGATGATGGTGGCGATCTGACTTTGATGGTGCACGAAAAGTATCCTCAAATGCTTGAAAAAATTCACGGTATCACTGAAGAAACAACAACAGGCGTTCACCGTCTGGTCGAAATGTTAGCAAAAGGCGAGCTTCAAGTGCCCGCCATCAATGTTAATGATTCTGTTACAAAATCTAAAAATGACAATAAGTACGGCTGTCGGCATAGTCTCAACGACGCTATTAAGCGTGCAACAGATATGCTTATGGCAGGCAAACAGGCGCTAGTTATAGGCTATGGCGATGTTGGTAAAGGCTCTGCCCAAAGCCTTCGACAGGAAGGAATGATCGTAAAGGTTGTGGAAGTAGATCCTATTTGCGCGATGCAGGCCTGCATGGATGGCTATGAAGTTGTGTCGCCTTACAATGGCGGCATGAATACAGGCGCGCTTGCCGATATTGATACCCGAATGATGGGTAACATCGACTTGATTGTGACGTGTACTGGCAACGTGCACGTATGCGATAAGAACATTCTGAGCACAGTTAAACGAAACGCAATTGTCTGCAATATCGGTCACTTTGATACTGAAATTGATACCCAATTCATGCGCGACAACTGGCGTTGGGAAGAAGTTAAACCTCAGGTTGATAAAATTTACAGAAGTGAAGACCCTAAGGATTACGTCATTCTCTTATCCGAAGGCAGACTCGTAAATCTAGGTAATGCAACCGGACATCCATCTAGAATCATGGACGGCTCGTTTGCAAATCAGGTACTTGCACAAATGTATCTATTTGAACGCGCCTGGGCAGACCATGATCTCAAACAAAGACAAGATGTTACGGTCGAAGTGTTACCGAAAGCGCTTGATGAAGAAGTTGCAAGCTATATGGTTGCAGGGTTTGGTGGAGTACTAACGAAACTGACAGATACACAAGCGGGCTATATCAACGTACCCATAGAAGGTCCGTTCAAGCAGGACGCCTATAAGTACTAATGCAAGCTTACCCGGATCGTCGATGCGTCGAGCAGCTAGACTATCCGGGTAACTTTTGATCTCTCGACTTATCCCTACCTTTCTCTCAAGCTTTTTCTCGAGCCTTGCCTCTAGCTTAGCCTTAAGCTTTGTCTCGACCAAAGCGCAGGGATAGGCGAGAATGCCCGCCCCAATCTATCTGCACGAATTGTTATGAAACCAGAACTATCAGATCTGCTTGATCTCCTGGACCTAGAACAAATTGAAGTCAATATGTTCCGCGGAACCAGCCCCTCAGAAGGATGGCAAAGAGTATTCGGCGGCCAAGTGATTGGACAAGCGCTTGTTGCAGCATCACGAACTGTTGAAGATATCAGTAGGACAGCACACTCCCTACACGGTTATTTCCTTCGACCTGGCGACACAACTATCCCAATTCTCTACAACGTAGACCGTATACGCGACGGCAAGAGCTTTACAACACGACGCGTTGTTGCGGTGCAAAAAGGGCGCCCCATCTTCAGCATGTCAGTTTCCTTCCAGGTTGCCGAAGAAGGTCTTGAGCATCAAATTGAAATGCCTGAAGTACCTGCACCTGAAGACTGCATGAACAGCCAGGAAATGAGAGCGGAGTATCTCAACGATATCCCTGAAGAATTCAGAAACCGCATGACCCGCCCTCAACCCATAGAAATGCGCTTTACAGAACCTTTCAATGAATTTAAACCCGGTAAGATGGCGCCGACTCAAAGTGTTTGGATCAAAACTGCCGACACAATGCCAGATGACATTCGAGTCAATCAATGTCTGTTAGCCTATGCGTCCGACATGACCTTAATCGATACTGCGACAAGGCCTCACGGCATTAGCTGGACAGAAGGCGACTTTCAAGTTGCTAGTCTCGATCATGCGATGTGGTTCCATCGCCCCTTCAAAACGGACGAATGGTTACTGTACACCCAAGACAGTCCTTTTTCGGGTGGAGCAAGAGGTCTTGCACGCGGGGCTTTCTATACAAGAGCAGGAGAGCTTATCGCTTCCGTGGCACAAGAAGGTTTGATGCGACTTCATCAATAACCGTTTCTCTAATTATTCAGCATTCTAAATGCCCTTTTTTTTAGCGAGACTCTCTAGTCTTTGCTTCGCAGGTGACGCGCAAAGCCCGCCCCATCAGATAACTCGTCGTTATCTAGCCCAATAGCCAAGCATGATAAATGCCGGGTCACTGTACAATTTCACAGGGTGTTAACATAATGGCCCGCCTAAAACGCAACTGTACCGAAACATGTCGGTTCGCGAAAATGAGCAAAGAGATTGGACCAACGGATTTAATTGGTACACCAGTTTGATGCTCTCTTAAAAAGATATCAGCAGAGAAAAGGAAAAAAAGTGGCGCTTAAGAATGCGGATCGGCTTTCAAGTGTGGAAGTTATCAAAGAAAACTTTGAATCACGAAACTATATTTGCAATACGCAAATCGCTACTGCGGTTTTCCTTGCCTACCATCTGGAAAA
This sequence comes from Candidatus Azotimanducaceae bacterium, assembly GCA_047629195.1. Taxonomy (GTDB): domain Bacteria; phylum Pseudomonadota; class Gammaproteobacteria; order Pseudomonadales; family Azotimanducaceae; genus UBA4582. The sequence goes on along the minus strand of JBLHWY010000028.1, from coordinate 38,940 downwards.
GCCAATACTCATTGAAGGCCCGCCAGGTGTCGGGAAAACAGAATTAGCCAAAACCTGCGCTGAGTTGCTAGATCTCGAGTGTATTCGATTGCAGTGCTACGAAGGACTGGATGAGTCAAAAGCCATTTACGAGTGGAAGTATGGCAAGCAGTTACTGTACACCCAAGTTCTCAAGGAGACGTTAGGTGAGATTTTGGACGGCGCAACCGGACTGCAAGAATCGGTCGTGAAACTACATGAGTTTGGCGATGTATTCTTTTCTGAAGACTTTCTCGAACCTCGTCCATTGCTAAAGGCATTGCACCACGACGAAGGCTGCGTACTTTTGATAGACGAAGTCGATAAGTCGGATCATGAATTTGAATCACTGTTGTTAGAAATGCTGTCCGACTTTCAGTTATCGATACCAGAAATTGGCACCGTTAAAGCAAGGCCCGGCAAGAAACCATTAGTTTTTCTCACGAGTAACAACACCAGGGAAATTAGTGATGCACTCAAACGTCGTTGCTTGCACTTGTATATCCCATTCCCTGATGCGGCACTAGAGCGCCAGATTGTTCAAGCTCGGGTTCCTGAGATCACTGAAAGCCTCCGCAATCAACTCGTTGCTTTCATCCAGGAACTGCGAGATATGGACCTGAAGAAAGTGCCTGCCATCAGCGAAACAATTGATTGGGCAAGGACATTGATTTTGTTACACACTGAATCACTGGACGCAGATCTTGTGAAACAAACGCTAAACGTGATTCTGAAGTTCCAAGAAGATATTGAAACAGCGGAAGCTGACGTTCAGAATCTGACAAATAAAGCACTCAAGCAAGCCTGAATATAAATGGACTCAACGCTAGTAGATTTCGTTAAAGCGCTTCGTACTGCGGAGATCAAAGTTTCTCCCGCAGAAACTTTGGATGCCATGGAATGTCTCGATCTAGTCGGTATTAAGGATCGTAAATTCTTAAAGGACTCACTAGCGCTCGTCCTGTCTAAAACGCCAGAAGAAAAAGAGGCTTTTAGCGACTGTTTCGATCACTTTTTTGCTTTTGAGAATTTTAAGCGAATCGGGCAGGATGGCGAATATACCGATGCTGAAGATCAAGGGGATGACGCAGACGTTGACTCCGATAGCGATCAAGCGAGCGGCGAAGGATCTCAGCCAGGTTCAGGTGACGGACAAGGCGGTGGTTCTGGCGGCGATGCTGCGGAAGAGTCAGATATTAGCGGTCCATTGGATACCTCGCTTGATCCGGAATCTCCCTTAGGCGAGTTACTGCTATCTGGCTCAAGAACTGAGCTCGTTGTTTCGATGGCTGAAGCGGGCCGTGCAGCCGAAGTTAATAAAATTGTGGTTTTTACACAGAAGGGACTCTATACCCGCAAAATTATGGACGGGATGGGCCTCAAAGGGCTTCAGGACGAAATTGGCGCACTTAATGCCAATGAGCGAGAAGGCGCAGGCGCAATACCCCAGAACCATCTCGCAAAGCGACTGACAAAAGCCCGCGATCATTTACGTGAGCAGGTTCGCGACTATGTAGAAAAACAATTTTTCCTGCATGCGGATGAATCGGGCAAGCAACTAAGAGAAGAGCTCCTCAAAAAAGTAAAACTGTCCAACCTTGAAAAGCGAAACTTTAAAGATGTTCAAGAGATCGTCTTTAAAATGGCAAAAAAGCTCGTCGCCATTCATTCTAAAAGAAGAAAAACCTACAAACGGGGTCAACTCGACGTTCGCAAAACACTTCGTCACAATATGCAGTACGATGGCATGTTATTCGACTTACACTGGAAGGCTCACAAGGTCGACAGACCCAAAGTCATGTGCATTTGCGATGTTAGCGGCTCAGTAAGTAATTACTCTCGTTTCCTTCTTATGTTTTTGTACGGCCTCGCAGACGTTATCCCGAAAGTACGCTCATTTGCTTTCTCATCTGACCTTGGTGAAGTAACCTCATTATTTCAGAACAGCAAAGTAGAAGAAGCCATGGCTCGGACAATGCGAGACTATGGCAACGGATCGACGGATTATGGTCGAATGTTTATGGACTTCAAAAACCATTGCATGGACGACGTTGACAATAAAACGACCATTATTATCCTTGGCGACGCCCGCAATAATTTCGGTGATGCAAAAGCAGAAATTCTTCGGGAAATGTACGACAAGAGCAAGCGAGTCATCTGGTTAAACCCCGAGCCCAAGTCCAGCTGGACCGTCGGTGATGCAGAAATGGGCAAATATCGTCCCGCATGTCACCAAGCGGAAGTGTGTAACTCGCTCACCCATCTGGAACGCGTGGTCTCAAATCTATTGAAAACCGCGACCTAGAACAGCCCTGAGCCAAAGCCAGAACCCGCAAGCCAGTATGACTCCGCAATAATGTGTGATATCGTTCGTGAAACTGCCCCGGACTATGGATAAAGGCCAACCTCTTTTATCCCATATACGCGTCAAACCGACGCCACGTCCTAAAATTAGAGGCAATCGTTATACCCTAACGACGACGAATTATATGAATGCTAAAGAATCAAATACAGCGTCTCTGATAGACGAACTTGGCATACCTCTGGTGCGTTATTTGGCCAAAAAGGTCAAAAACAACGAAGATGCAAATGACCTTGCGCAGGAAGCATTCCTTCGAATGCACCGATTCCAGCAATCGAGCCAGCTCGACAATGCACGCGCATTCTTATTCCGCACCGCCAACAATCTCGTCATTGACCAGATAAGGCGTGAAAAGGTACACGACAAATATGTGAACTCTGAAATGCCACCAGAAAGGCTAGATGGAGAAGGCGATAAATTCGCACCATCGGCAGAAAGAACAGTATCCGCAGCGCAAGAGCTCGATAAAATTTACCGGATCGTAGACAAAATGCCGATCAAAATAAGACGCGCTTTTTTGTTACATCGCGGCAAAGATATGAGTTATTCAGAAATCGCGACTGAGATGAACGTATCTACCAGTATGATTGAAAAATACATCAGCGAAGCACTGAAATTATTAAGAAAAGAGATGAACTAGCCGCTGTCGCAAAATATTTGCACAGCATTCACAGAAACGCCCTAGGCCCTCGCTAAGAAACCACTGCTTTTAATTTCCTCTTACGCTCAACAACCTCTAAAAACGGTTTGAGCTCATCGCCGCCCGCATCTAAGCAAGCCGCACCTGTATAACTCACACCTGAGAAACACATGTCTGAAACGACACTTAATCCATCCCAGAGACTCAAAGCCTCAGCAAAGGCCTGCGGGTTTAGACAATTCCCCTTCAACCATACGATAAAGAGCTGCTTCTCTAAATGGCTGACGTCATCAGCACGCAGTCTTACCAACCAATCAATCGCCTCTACTGCCTGATCATCAGAAACTGATGAATCGTCCATTTCTTTCTCCCAACTCATATTCAACTAGCGGAGCATTACAAAAGTTAAGACGCCTTCAAGACCCTATGCGTTTACTTTTGGTCATACGATCGATGCTAAAAGCCTAAACAGCCCGGTTCTTTATTCATAATCACCATTTACTGAGATTTTTGAAATAGAATTACGACTAATTCACATTGAAACAAGCTGAATTGAATGAGCTTGGCCCAAGCTCATGTGGCGCATCTACTTAAACAGGTTTTGAGCCGGTCAACGTCAAACCCATGAGATTAAAACAAGATCTATTTAGGCCGCCAGCGACTCCTATTGCTGCCTTTTCGAACAAAATTCATTTTTATTTAACTTTATTTCCATTTTTATTGGGGGAGTTCGCTCGTCGTTCGTCTCATAGTTACCAGTGAATTAATCACTGAAGGATAACTGTTTCTTGCAGTTTATCTAAAAAATAAAATTACCATTTAGTTGGGGGAAATATACATGTTGAAAAAGACTCCATTAGCGAGTGCTATCAGCTCAATCACCCTCGCAACTGCTCTAGCTGCTACATCGATAGCGGTTCCAGTATTTGCGGCGGATGACGACACCATGCTAGAAGAAATTGTCGTGACGGGTTCTAGAATCAAGCGAACTGACTTCACGTCAAACGCGCCTGTTGCCACAATCGGCTCAGACCAGTTTGACATTACCGGAACAATAAATACTGAATCACTGCTGAACACTATGCCGCAGATGGTTCCCGGTTTTGACCGTACTTCAAACAACCCTGGTAACGGTACAGCCACCGTCGACCTAAGAGGTTTGGGGACTAATCGAACACTGGTACTCATTAATGGTACCCGTGCAAACCCTACCACTCAGTCTGGCTCCGTCGATATCAACAATATCCCGACTGCTTTGATTGACCGTGTTGAAGTTCTGACCGGTGGTGCTTCAGCCGTCTATGGATCTGACGCTGTTGCAGGTGTTGTTAACTTTATTCTTAAAGATGACTTCAGCGGCGTTGCATTTTCTCAAAGTGCCGAACAAACAGAAGACGGTGATGCTGCGCTTTACAGCACAAACCTGACAATCGGGGCTAACCTTGATGATGGACGCGGTAACGTAGCATTCAACATGAGCTACACCAAGCGTGATGAATTGTTCCAGGGCGACAGAGATTTTGCTAATTTCGCTCAGTTTGATAGCTCAGACGCCAACGGTAACCCCATACTAATTGATGGTGGTTCTTCGGGTATTCCTGGCACCTCAATATTCAATGGTGGTTTCGATGATGGAAGCGCGACACCATTTTCAGCCAATACAGGTGTTGTATTCGACCCAGACGGTTCAGTTAGACCTTTTATAACTAGCGGGAATAACAACGACTTTTATAACTATGCGCCGGTTAACTACATTCAGTTACCTCAGGAGCGTTATCAAGCAACGGCTCTGGCACATTACGAGTTGATGGAGGGCCATGAAGCTTATGGTCGTGTGATGTTTACATCTTCACGTGTACCTCAGCAGCTAGCACCGACACCAATTTTCCAGTCTGGCTCACAATTCACGCTCGATGGAAGCCCATTCCTGCCAGCCGCAACTCAGCAGATACTATCTAACGCTATCGGCGACGGTGTTGACACTGACATGGATGGCATCGATGACACAGCGACAGCATTCGTTCGTCGTCGTCTGCGTGAAGTTGGTCCTCGAATTTCCGACGACCTGTTTTCCAGCTTTCAAGTGAAGGGTGGTATTCGCGGTGACATCACAGACACAAGCTGGAGCTACGATGCGTACATTCAGGAAGGCAGTGTTACTGGCTCAAACACTCAATCGGGTAATGTAAACCGTGATCGTTTTGGTCAGGCCTTGCTATTAGACCTTGCTGCTGATCCAACGGGTGGCACATGTGTAGACACGTCCAACAACGGCTCAACAACAGGTTGTGCACCAATCAATATCTTTGGTGAAGGCAACATCTCGTCAGCAGGCGCGGCATTCCTACGAACTGCTGTATCAGCTGTTGGCGAATTCGACCAGACAGTTGCAGCTATTGACTTTTCTGGTGAATTGTTCGAAATCAGCGGCGGCGCTATTGGCGCAGCGTTTGGTTTTGAGCACCAGGCTCACTCTGCAGACTTCCGACCTTCACAGGATCTTGCTGCTGGCACAATCGCCGGCTTCAATGGCTCTCCTGCTTCTGGCGGTTCGTACCGGGTTGATTCCTACTACGGCGAGTTGTATTTGCCTTTATTGCGCGGCATGCCACTAGCTGAAGCAGTTGACATCGAGCTTGCATATCGTACTTCAGACTACTCAACAATTGGTACAGTCGATAGCTACAAGATATCCGGCTCCTGGGCATTTAATGACCAGATCAGGTTGCGAGCTGGTTTCAATACGGCGGTACGTGCACCAAACATTGGCGAACTATTTTCACCTCAAGGTGAAGGTTTCCCTGGCTCGAACGATCCATGTTCAGACAATGATGGTGAAGCTGGAGCAGTAAGTGCAGGCGTATCGGCTATCTGTAGCGCAACCGGTGTACCTGCTGGAGCTGTTGGCTCACCAACGCTAAACTTACCCTCTAATCAGGTTCGTCAGTTATCAGGTGGTAACCCACTGTTGACTGAAGAAGATGCAGAGACTTTGACGGTTGGTGTCGTTGTAACACCTGAAATGGTCGAAGGTTTAACGTTCAGTATTGACTATTTCAACATCGAAATTGAAGATGCTATTTCAGCCTTCGGTGGCGGTGCAAACAATGTGCTTTCCACATGTTATGGCGACGCCACGACTGCTGGCGCAGGCGCTGGATCTCCATTTTGTAGCGCAATTACGCGTCGAGCAGACGGTACCATTGATTCTGTCGCAGTAGGTCAGCAAAACGTAGCGTCTATTACGCTGAATGGCTTCGATGTATTGGCTAGCTATGACACTGAACTCTTTGGTGGCAGCATGCGTTTTAACTACGTTGCTACATTCACGCAAGAAAATGATTTCACGCCTTTCGCTGGCGGCGCAGTCATTACTTGTGCGGGTGAATTTGGTAACGACTGTGGCGAACCTGTCCCAGAGTACAAGCATCGCGTAACGGCTAACTGGTCACGAGACAACCTAACTGCACAATTATTGTGGAGATATGTTGGTGAGACTACGGATGACGACGAGAATTCTGTCTACTTCGTGGAAACACTTGACGGCGAAAATTACTTTGATGTTGCGATGTCGTATGCAGTCAATGAAAACATCGCAGTGAACTTCGGTGTTGATAATCTGGCCGACACTAAGCCACCAATTCTTGGTGACAACCAGCAACAAGCAAATACATACCCAGCAACTTATGACGTTTTCGGACGTACATATTATGTAAAAGGTTCCATTACTTTCTAAGTACTTTTTCAAGTACTTGCTAAGTAAGCCGAACTGGCTTGTAGCATAAGATCAAAGGGCGATAAGTTTACTTATCGCCCTTTTTTTTTGGCTACTATCCACCAAATTCATGCACAAACAGTTACTATTTAACCTATGAAGCAACAAGATAAAAACTGGTCAGATTACTGGCAAAATGAAGGTGTAGACGGCGAAGTCTTCGTCAACAAACAAGGCGGCAGACACCCCTTCCTCGCCGAATACTGGCAGCAACAATTTAGTACACAGAAGCCTGGTGCAAAAATAATAGATATCGCCTCAGGCGCGGGCTCAATCTATTCTCATCTTCCCTCAGATCATTCATTTGAATTACATGCAGCGGACATTTCCGGTGCCGCCCTTGACCTGCTAAGACAGCGTATTCCGAGAACCATCACTCACGTCTGCCCGGCTACCAGCATACCGTTATCCGACAACAGTTTTGACTTTGTCGTGAGCCAGTTCGGGATCGAGTATGCGGGTATCGATGCATTTGCCGAAGCTGGCAGGCTAGTGCAGCCAAGCGGACAGTTATCAGTGCTATGCCATTATCAAGATGGATACATAGACGCCAGAAACCAAAGGATGCTGGAGGGTGCAAAAATAGCGAAGTACAGTAATTTTGTGTCCGATGCACGGGACATGGTCACTGCGGCATTTAATGTTGCAGATGCTAAAAATCAGAGCTTAGATCAGCATTTAGGTCAAAGTGCGGAAAACGCCAACGCGACCCAGTTTCAGGACAATTTTATTGCATCACAACAAACACTCGAAAACGCGATAAAGAACTGCCCGGAGGGTATTCACGCTCATCTATACAATGGCTTCAAACAACTTTTCGAAAGACGTAGCGCCTATGACCTTGCGGATATTACGCATTGGCTGGAGGACATGTCAGCAGATATCGAGAAGAATATTTTGAGGCTAACGGAAATGTGTCACGCAGCATCATCAAAAGCCGTCATCAAACAAATCGTACTGAGACTGGCGGATCAGAATTTTATTGGCATAACGCAGGAACCTGTCATTTTACCTGACCATAAACTGCCCGTTGCATGGGCGATCACTGCCTTCAAAGTCTGACGACGCAGAAGAACAGCGACAACTTAGACACATCAAATTAAAAAAAACCGGGCATCCAGATTACAGCTCAGTTTAGGGTAAAACTTTATGGCTAATACTGCATTGCTCCAGCAAGCACTTACAGCACATCAATCCGGTGACGCTGCTCTAGCGGAGAAGCTATACCTTGAAATTATCAACGATCCCGCGAATGCCTCTTTAGTATTCAACGCCAAGCAACTGCTAGGCTCGCTTTACTCAAAACTGGGGAACTATGCTGCGGCAGAAAGCTACATGACAGCTTCGCTTGCGCTACAACCTAATCAATCCCACGTCCGTAATAATCTCGCAGTGTGCTACAAACGCCAGGGTAAATTTCAGCAGGCAATGGAAAATTTCAATCTGGCAATATCACTCCAACCAGATTATCTTGATGCTTACAAAAATCTTAGCAGACTGTTTCTCGATCACCAATTGTTCACGCAGGCCGATGGAATAGCCACGCTTGCACTCGGGGTTCATCCAGGGAATGTTGGCTTGAGACAACAGCAAGCACTCGCAAAGCGAGGACTTAAACAATACGGCGAAGCGCTGAAAATTTTTCGTGAACTCAATAAACAAGCCCCGACAGATAACTCCATTAACTACAATCTCGCAGTTACACTGCGGCTAAATAACAACCCGACCCAAGCTTTGGAAATTTTTGAGAATCTATATGCAATATCAGAGTCTCCTGGCTACGAACTTTTGCAGAATAAGGGCAATGCCCATGCCGACCTCGGACAACTCGAACCTGCATGTAAATGTTTTGAACAGGTCATCAGTCTGAATCCCAACTACGTAGAAGCACATGAAAATCTGAAAAACATCCGTTGGTCTCTTGGACAAAAAACCGAATTCGTCGACGGCTATGAGAAGGTCATAGCCTCCGGACAATCAAGCCCAGCATTGCAACTGTCTTATGTTGAATCGCTATTAACCGCCGAGGATCCAGACCGCGCGCTAACATTTCTTCAATCTGAGCGTTGTATCCTAGACCTTAACGAGCATGCGGTGAATGACTTTAAGGCTCGCTGCTACCTCGCGAAAAACGATACCAGCAGCGCCATCATTTTTCATAAACGGGTATGCTCTACTCCAGAAACCGCTGTCGCATATTGGATCGACTATGCAATTACCCTTATCAAAGCTGGCAATATCGACGCAGCGACGAACATATTGGAGGAGGTCTGCAATAATGAACCGGCAAATCAACTAGCACTTGCTCATCTATCATTGTGCTGGCGAATTCTGGGCGACCCGCGCGCTAAAAAGCTCAATAACTTTGATTTGGTAAGAGAATATGAGCTACCAACGCCTCCTGGCTTCGCGAGCCTAAGCGCATTTAATGAAGCTCTAAATAATTGTTTGACTGAATTCCATACGAGCAAACATCACCCTCTCGAGCAGACCCTAAGACAAGGCACCCAAACCCATGGCAATTTATTTGGGAGAGATCACGAGTTACTCGATTTACTCCAGACGAGCTTCCGTGAAGTGATTGCCACACATGCAAAAAAAATGATGACGCTCGAACCTCCTTATCCTGGGTTTTCCGCGAAACGCGACTTCGACTTTTCAGCCTCTTGGTCAGTTCGCCTCAGAAACCAGGGCTTTCACACCCAACACATCCACCCTATGGGCTGGCTTAGTTCTGCTTATTATGTTGATTTGCCCTCTGAACTCGCGTTGAGTCGCGATGATTCGACAATTGAGGATCAGGGTGGCTGGATAAAATTCGGCGAGCCAAATTTGGAGTGTAACCCACCATTGAAAGCTGAACATGTTGTGAGGCCAACGGTAGGTAAACTTATTTTATTCCCTTCATACATGTGGCATGGAACGATTCCGTTCAAGTCAGAACAAACTAGAACCACGGTTGTATTCGATGTTGTACCCACTGATCTCTAGACATCAAGAGCTGTGCTCATCTCGTGCAGACACATCTTTGTTGGACGCCATACTACTAACAACATGATACACTCTCATCACTCTCTATGATGCTTTGGATTTAACTTATGAGGCTTACATTTACTCTGTTTCTGACCGCACTTTTATTCGCATTTTTTACGTCAGCCAGCCTCGCACAAACTGCATCAAGTTCCGCCGCAAACTCTTCAAGCTCCGCCGCAAACTCTTCAAGCTCCGCCGCAAACTATCCAAGCTCCGCCGCAAACTATGAAACCCAAACCATCACGCTGGCGTTGACTCAGGAACCACCTCAACTCAACAGCATGAAGGCAACCGACCAGGTAAGTGGTTTGATTTTGGGTCATGTTATGGAAGGTCTCCTGACCTACGATCGTCGCGGTAAGTTAATCCCAGGCGTCGCAGAGAAATGGGAGATTGATGCAAATAGTGCCACCTTCTGGCTACGAAAAGACGCAAAATGGAGTGATGGTAAACCTGTCACCGCTGACAATTTTGTATTTGCTTGGCAAACAGCACTCAAACCAGAAACCGCATCGGAATATAGCTTCATCCTCTATTCCATCGAGAACGCGGAGGCTGTTAACCAGGGCAAGAAAAGTGCTGAGTCACTGTCAGTTACTGCTATCGATGACTACACCCTTAACGTTAAATTTGAGGGCCCAATCGGCTACTTTGACAAACTCACTGCTTTCGTGACATTTTTCCCCGTAAGACGAGACTTTTTCGAAGCAAAAGGCGACAGCTACGGTGCCGATGCGAAAGACTTACTCTACAACGGCCCATTTAAGATGACGGCATGGACCCACAGTGCATCAATGCGAATGGAAAAAAATGAGCACTATTGGGACAAAGACAACATTAAACTAAACGCTATCAACGCTGATTACATCACCGAGGATTCTAGGGCAAGATTGAATCTCTATATCGATGGCAAAATAATTCATACCAGATTAGACGGCGAGACCTACAAAGACGCACTGACACAAAGACAGAGAATTAGGAGCTTCACAACGGGATCAGTGTTCTATCTTGAATACAACTTTCGAGACGGCAGGGTGACTAGAAATAAAAACCTGCGTAAGGCTATCCAACATGTATTTGACCCTGACGAACTAGTTAACAAAGTACTGGCAACGCCGGGGAATCTACCCGGCAGCAGCCTGTTCCCCGTGTGGCTCAGCGGCATCAAAGATAAATTTCGTCGCGAGTACAAAGCCACTGAACCTAAGATAGATATTGTGCTTGCAAGGCAATACCTAGAAAAAGCAAAGGACGAACTCGGCGTAGAGAAAATACCACCGCTAGTGTTACTCGCAGGCAACTCTCCAACCTCCGCAAAGCAAGCCGAGTATCTGCAAGGAGTGTTGAAAGCAAAGCTCGATATTGACGTCAAAATTGACATTCAAACTTTCAAACAACGTCTGGCAAAAATGACCTCAGGTGATTTTGATATTGTTGCTGCTGGTTGGGGACCTGATTTCGATGACATCATGACATTCGGCGATTTATTTGCTTCTTGGAATCTCAACAATCGTGGTCGCTACAACAACCCCGAATACGACCGACTGGTCCGGATTGGCAAAACCAACACTGACCCTAAAACAAGAATGGATGCTATGGGAGAGATTCAAAAAATCCTCTATGACGATGCAGTCATCGTCCCTCAATATGAACAAGGGGTGATTTATCTCATGCACCCGAAAGTGAAGGGGGTCGTGCGACGTGTCATAGGCGCAGATCCCGACTTTCGACGTGCTCAAGTGGTGAAATAGAGAGATGCTGGCATACACTTTAAAAAGATTGTTAGCAGGTGTCGTTACGGTGTGGTTTATCGCTACTGCGACCTTTATCGCAATGCACTCTGTACCCGGCGACCCTCTCATGAATGACAAGGCTGTTACAGCCGAGATACGAAAAAACCTAGAGCAAAAGTACGGACTAGACAAATCTGCCCCTGAGCAATACTTCATCTTCATGGGCAATATGCTGCAGGGCGATTTCGGAATTTCATTCACGCAACAGAACAGAAAAGTGAATGACATTATTCGGGATCACTTTCCAGTTTCCGCTACTTTAGGCTTGCTGGCCGTATTTTTTGCAGCAATGGGCGGTATCGTTTGGGGCGCACTGACCGCCTTGTATCGTAACCGCCTGCCCGACATCATTATTATGTTTCTGGTGATTCTTGGAATTTCGGTGCCAAGTTTCGTTTTTGCAGCGCTAGGGCAGTTGAGCCTAGTCAAAATAAATCAGTTGTTTGGCTACTCTGTGCTTCCCGTAGCAGGATGGGGCACCTTTGCTCACATGTTGGTTCCATCACTTGTATTAGGTCTAGGTACGATGGCCTTACTCACCCGACTCATGCGCTCATCAATGTTGGAAATTGTAAACGAAGACTATATTAAAACCGCCAAAGCAAAAGGTCTATCACCCATCAGAATCTTTTTTAAGCACCAATTGAGGAACGCGATATTACCCGTCCTCACAGTGCTCGGACCACAAATAGCAGCAATTACAACCGGTGGCTTCGTTGTTGAGCTTGTTTTTGCCATACCAGGCTTGGGGCGTTATTTCGTCCAAGCTGTACAGCAATTGGACTATACAGTGATCATGGGAACAACAGTGTTCTACGGCGCATTTCTTGTCTTCATGGTCATCGTCGTCGATATTATTTACGGCTTCGTCGATCCCAGAGTAAGACTCCAATAAGCCATTGATAAAAACCTAATTCCCAGCTACTTAACTCCCAGCTAACAGGTCAGCGAAAATAAAACTATATGACTGATTCAACACACCTGAACTCTAAGATGAATAGCATTGAAGGGCTGGATTTCTCACCTTCAGAAGCCATTCAAAGTGCAGAGCAAATATCGAGGCCGTCACTCTCATACTGGCAAGACGCATGGATCCGGCTAAAGAAAAACAGTCGCGCATTGATATCCCTGTATATCGTTATTGGACTCGCGCTTTTTACATTAGTCGGGCCCTCTCTATGGCAGGTTGACCCAGCACTTCAGGATCTTAATCAACTTTCTCAAGCACCATCCTTCCCCAAAACCGCAATCTTCATTGATGAGCACATTCGTTGGGAAGGAATAACCATCGAAGGTTTTCCTGCGCAAGCCGAGGAGTTTTCAACTACGCTGCCCGCACCAACTAACCTGCGGACAACTGAAACAGCCACGACACAGTCAGTACGAATCACCTGGGACCCAGTTATTGGTGCGGGTGGGTATGCCGTTTATCGAAACCAACACCATCCGGATGGTATAAATGATCTAGGACTGCCGCTTGGCACAAAACTCGCCGGCAATGAAGTTAGCTATGAAGATAGACTCAATGTTGAAGGTCGGGACTATTTCTACTCCATTGTGCCGACTGACGGATATGATGAATTTGACAATTATGTAACGCTTAAAGTGTCACCCGCGCTTGCCATCACTAAAGCTGAGGCTCAAACCAGAGGACTCATAGCAGAGAATTCAACCATCTCAAGCGGTGACGAAATCAAACTTGAGTTTCACCCGTTTGGTACCGACTACCTGGGTAGAGACATGCTAGCCCGCTTGATGGAGGGTGCTCGAGTGTCTCTTTTCATCGGTATTGTTGCACCTTTTTTGTATGTCATGTTCGGCATATTCTACGGCGGCGTTGCGGGTTACTTTGGTAGAACCCTAGACGCTATTCTTATGCGGTTTGCAGACTTCGTCGTCGCGCTACCTTTTCTGTTATTTATGATCCTGTTTAAAATCGCGTTTGGTATTGGCCCCGGTGAGAGTGGCATATTGCCTATGCTCATCGCACTGGTGTTACTTGGTTGGCCCTCAACCGCTCGCCTTGTGCGCGGCCAGGTTTTACAAATAAGAACTCAGGGTTATATAGATGCTGCTCGCCTACTCGGAGCAAAGGATCACTACCTGATCATTCGGCACATTATTCCGAATACCATGGGCGTGATTCTCGTTACTCTGACGTTTGCGGTACCTGCGGCTATTTTTACCGAAGCATTTTTATCCTTCATTGGCATGGGTGTTGCGCCTCCCACACCCTCTTGGGGGTCGATGTGTAATGAGGGAGTGAAGACAATGTTAAGTCACCCACACGAATTAATTTTCCCTGCTTTGTTTATTAGCATTACAGTTCTCGCATTTAACCTGCTTGGTGACGGACTAACAGAGGCGCTAGATTCTCGCATGCGCTCAAGGGAGTAAAGATGTCGGAGTCAATTCTAGAAGTCACAGATCTCAGCGTAGAATTTGCGACTTACGGCGGCAAAGTAAAAGCTGTACGAGGCGTCAGCTTCGATGTAAAGGCAGGTGAAACACTTGCCATTGTCGGCGAATCAGGCTGCGGAAAATCTGTCACAGTTCAGTCAATAATGGGTATCATCCCCATGCCACCCGGTGAAATCACGGGCGGCACGGCAAAACTGAATGGCACAAATATTCTTGGTCTTGATCCAAAACAAGCGAATAAGTTTCGCGGTGTGAAAATTGGAATGATATTCCAAGATCCAATGACCTCGTTGAATCCGACGATGACCATAGGCGATCAAATTGCAGAAACGTTAATGGTGCATCGAGGCCTTGGTCGAAAAGAAGCGCTAGACCGGGCGGTAGAATTACTCGATAAAACCAAAATATCCGAAGCCGCAAAAAGAGCTAAACAGTACCCTTTTGAATTTTCAGGCGGTATGTTGCAACGTGCCATGATTGCGCAAAGTCTCGCCTGCAACCCTTCTCTCTTAATTGCAGACGAACCCACTACAGCGCTTGACGTCACAATCCAGGCTCAAATACTTGAGTTGATGTCTGAACTACAGCGCACTGAAAACATGTCGATTATTCTCATCACTCATGATCTCGCGGTTGTAGCCAGAATGGCTGATAGGGTTGCTGTAATGTATGCCGGTCAGATTGTCGAATCCGGTACCGTTGATGAAATTTTCTATCAATCTGCTCATCCTTATACCCTGGGACTGAGAGCAGCGATGCCATCAAACAAAACAACCAGGGAAAAGAAATTAACACCCATTATGGGTAGCCCGCCGGATTTGTTCCATCCGCCGGTTGGCTGTGGATATTTTGCTCGTTGCCCCTATGCGATGAACTCCTGTGAAAAGCAATTGCCACCTGAGTACATGATAACGCCGAATTCCGCCCACCAGGCCAGATGCTGGCTGCAGCATAAGGATGCCCCTAGGGTCACAGAGCTATTTCAAGCAGGAGATTCTGATGCTGGTTAAGACCGATAACCTAAAGAAGCACTTCCCGGTTGGACCCGGACAAAACCTGCACGCGGTTGATGGTTTATCCATCGAAATAGCGGAAAACGAAATTCTAGGACTCGTAGGTGAAAGTGGTTCAGGGAAATCTACGTTTGGAAAAACACTGATAGGTTTACACCCTAGCACGTCGGGAAAAGCTTACTATAAGGGAGAAATGCTGCCGCAGAAGTTTACTGCCGCAGATCATTTGAAATACTCAAAAGAGCTTCAGATGATATTCCAGGATCCCTACTCCTCGCTCAATCCGCGCATGACAGTACTGGATATTGTCGGCGAAGGAATTTCCATTCAGGGTCAACATACGAAACGACAGGTTAAAGATTTGGTCGCAGAATGGCTCGAGAAAGTTGGCCTAAGCGCTGATCATATGTCGCGCTATCCCCATGAGTTCTCTGGCGGCCAACGCCAACGAATAGGGATCGCAAGGGCAATGATCATTGAACCAAAGTTTGTCGTTTGCGATGAACCTATATCCGCATTAGATGTGTCAGTTCAGGCGCAGGTAGTCAACCTGCTGGATGACCTCAAGAAATCCATGGGACTGACGATGCTATTTATTGCTCACGATCTATCGATGGTCAGATATGTGTCGGACCGCATGGCTGTGATGTATCTCGGCACGCTGGTTGAAATGGGCCCCTCGGATAAACTGTTCTTCGAACCACAACACCCGTACACAAAGCTACTAATAGAGTCGAATCCTGAACCCGACCCGATGTTAGAGCGAGAGAGGGTTTTTGTACCAATCAAAGGTGAGATTACCTCTCCTATAAACGTCACGGATGGTTGCAGATTTGCTGATAGGTGCCCCAGCGTGATGGAACATTGCAAGCGGGAAACACCACCCGTAACTCACATCGCCAGCGACCATGTTGTCAGCTGCCATTTATTCAGTTAGTTCCCGTCCAGACATACTCATTCCAGCCTGGATTCTCCAACTTTTCAGATCTGGTCGTTTAAAAATACTTAGCTTGTCGAGAAGTCACTATCGAGAAGTAACCATGGAGATGTTACGTCTTCAGATACAAACAAGTTGACAGAAAAGGTCCGCATTTGTCCGCTAGCCGGGTCACAGATACTTCTGTTGTGTAATCTGAAAGTTCGCTCATTTTCACCCAGGCAAGATCATTCGACTCGGAGCTGATCGCATACTGATCGTTGCTCCCACATTGGATCAAAAATCGACAGTCATAATGATAATGTCGAGGTTCATTCTTGCGCTGAGGAATACTGTGAATATCGATATCAAAAATAGCGGAAGAAACGAGTCGTAAGCTTTTCAGACCAGTTTCTTCGTCGGCCTCTTTCATCGCCACATCAGCTACATCAGACACGCCGTCAGCGTGGCCTCCAGGCTGTAACCACTTATTCAGCTTGCGATGGTGAGTTAGCAGTGTTCTTGTACCGGATTCGTCAATCACCCACGCCGAGCCCGTAATGTGACCTACCGATAACTCACGAGAGAAACAGTCTGAATGACGACTGACAAACTCCTGAAGTCGGTCGGCCTGCTCGACCTCATGAGGAAACCGTAGACGATAATCCGCGATGAGGCTTAACAGGCTATTTCGATGAGGCATGCTTGATTTTCAGGGTTGAAGATAAGGGTTGAAGATAAGGGTTGAAGATAAGGGCTAGGCTATATCGACAAGCTTTGGCGGTGGCAGGTTTGTATTTGATTTTTCATCAAACAAATCAACTAACTGCCCAGTCATAGCATCACCTAGCTGGTCTGCATCGGTGATTGTCACTGCTCGCCTGTAATGGTGGGTCACATCATGACCAATACCGATAGCGACAAGTTCAACGGGAGATTGATTTTCAATCTTATCAATTGCATATTTCAAATGTTGTTCTAAATAATTACTCGAATTTACCAGCAAGGTGCTGTTATCTACCGGCAAACCGTCTGAAATTACCATCAGGATTCGCCTGTCTTCAGGTCGCCCAACAATTCGATTGTGTGCCCACAACAAAGCCTCACCATCGATATTTTCTTTCAAAAGTTCTTCTCGCATCATCAAGCCGAGATTCTTTCTCGCACGCCGCCAAGGCATATCAGCAGACTTATATATAATATGCCTGAGATCATTCAAACGCCCAGGCTGGGCTGGCTTACCCTGTTGTAGCCACGTTTCGCGGGATTGGCCGCCACGCCAAGCTCTAGTCGTAAAACCTAATATCTCTACCTTTACCGAACAACGCTCAAGTGTTCTACCTAGAATGTCAGCGCACATTGCCGCGATCGTAATTGACTTGCCGCGCATCGAGCCAGAACTATCAATCAACAAAGACACGACCGTATCTTTGAACTTCATGTCTTTTTCTTGCTTAAACGCCAGCGGATGAAATGGGTCTATAATGATATTTGTCAGGCGCGAAGTATCGAGCGCACCCTCTTCCAAATCAAACTCCCAGGTCCTGTTCTGTTGCGCCAACAATTTACGTTGCAACCGATTAGCCAGCTTACTAATAATAATTTGAGAATTTTGAAGATGTTTGTCGAGGACGCCGCGAAGCCTCTCAAGCTCGACCGGTTCACATAACTCATCGGCGAATACAACTTCGTCGAAAGCATCAGTATAAAACTTATATTCACTTTCTTTCGGTCTTAACCAGTTCTGTTCCGCCAAAGAGTCAGGCGGCGCTCCAGCTTCATCTTGCTCACCTTCTCCTTCGGCCATATCCATGGCATCCACGTCCACGGGTACTTCGCCCTCAATAGCATCGGAAAGATCCGCATCGGCAGTCATTTCCTGATCAGAACTATCACTTCCTGTCTCTGAATCAATCTCTTCTGCTTCTTCGTCTTGCTGCTCAGACTCTGCGTCGCTATTTTCTTCGCCCCACTGGTCTGACAGGCCAAGATCATAGATCATCTTATGGGTGAGCTTTGCAAACTCTTCTTGATCGTACATTGCCTTCTCAAGGGACGCTATTTGCTCGCCAACCTGGCCATCTATGTGATCACGCCATAGATTCAGAATATCCGCCGCAGGCTTAGGGAGGTCACCGATAAGCTTTTCACGGATATAGAATCCAACAGCCTCACCCAATGGAGAGTCTTCTTGATTAACAACCGTGTCATAGCCTTTATCTAGACAATGCTGTTCTAGCTCAGCACCTAGATTATCCTGCACACCTCTCATCAAATACGAGCCAATCGCGGCAACCCGCGCATCTTCTACGCAATCGAATACTTCTTGTGAAACGCCAGCTTCTGGCCGATTTTTTCGATGGTCAGCTTCATCGTGGAATCGTGCATTTAATGCGAACTTATCGGAAGTACCTCGCAGTACCGCCAGTTCAGATTCAGAAATTCCGGTGTTTTTATCGGGCAAAGGAATTCGGGCACGATTACCCTGAATGTAAGCTTTACCGCGACCGAAACTCACCGACAACTCTTCATTACCGGAAATAGCTTTCATGGTCGCCGTAACGGCCTGCTTAAAGATCTCTGTATGATCGTCTGACTGGGACATTTTGACTACGCCAATACCACGTTAGAACTAGATTCAGGTAGCTCTTCACCCATACAGCGCTGATAGTACTCTGCAACAATAGGCCGCTCAGTTTCATCGCACTTGTTCAGAAATGTGAGACGAAAGGCAAAACCATAATCGTTGAAGATTCTTGCGTTCTCTGCCCACATGATCACGGTACGCGGCGACATGACAATTGAAATGTCTCCGTTAATAAAACCCTGACGAGATAGACTTGCGATTGAAACCATATTTGAGACCGTCTTTCGGTCAATGTCTGGCAGTTTAGAGCAGACGATATCCGTCTCTTTTTCATGGCTAAGATAGTTTAAGGTACAAACAATATTCCATCGGTCCATCTGACCCTGATTTATCTGCTGGGTGCCGTGATACAAACCGGTCGGATCACCAAGACCAATTGTATTGGTGGTGGCAAACATTCTGAAAGACTTATGCGGATCAATAACCTTACTCTGATCAAGCAAAGTGAGCTTACCCTCAACCTCAAGAACTCGCTGAATAACAAACATAACATCGGGGCGACCCGCATCATACTCATCGAACACTAGGGCACAGGCACGCTGTAACGCCCAGGGCAACAATCCCTCTTTGAATTCGGTTATCTGCTGTCCATCCTTAAGCACAATCCCGTCTTTACCGACAAGGTCTATTCGGCTGACATGACTATCTAAATTAATACGAATACAGGGCCAATTAAGACGAGCAGCTATCTGCTCGACATGGGTCGATTTTCCAGTGCCATGATACCCCTGAATCATGACACGTCGATTGTGTGCAAACCCGGCAAGAATTGCCAAAGTTGTCTCATGATTAAATAAATAGGTCTCATCAATTAGGGGCACGTGATCACCACGCTGTGAAAATGCGGGCACCTTTAAATCAACATCCAAACCAAAAACTTCTCGAACATCAACCTGCGTATCTGGTATTCCATCCCCTTCTAGGGCATTACCTTGCTCTGTCATTACAACCACTACCTTTATTACTGAATACTGTTGTTAAATACTGCTGTTAAATACCGTCGTCAAATACTGGTGCTAAATACAATTGTTAACTTCTGTGATTTACTGATATCTCTTGCTGATATTTTGACTACACAGAACGCAAAAAATCCCACGAGGAAGCCAAATAAAGAAGCAGCGACCTGGACAGGATACCTCGCCTGATTTTTAGGCTGAATTAGCCGAAAACCGAAGGGGTTGGTATTAGCGAAGACGAAAGAATAGCGAGAAAAGCGACAAAATACCATCGACAAAAGGCTATCCGCTTTCTAATCAAAATCAACCTATAGCTGAAGGCTGTTCAAGGCAATCAAGACGCAAGCTTTCTACCGGACAGATTTATAATCAATCCTGTTATCTCATCCCATGGATCACCTTGACCAATACCCTTGATCATCTTATCAACTCGAGATAGATGTTGAATCATCAATTCAAAATCGGCAACTCTATGGGCATTAACACAGCGCCCCACGAGCGAAGTCCGCTTACTCATCACCCTCTGGCTACGCATAACTGAATCAATACTCTGACCCGTTTCAACCGCGAGCGCAATTTTGATCAAACTACGAATTTCCCGGGCTAGCATCCTGACAATGCCTAGTTTTTCCGCGTTTTCTAGCCGCAGGTTTTGTAAAATCTTCAATGCCCTTCTACTATTCTGGCTCAAGCTCGCATCAATTAGCCCAAAAACATCGTAGCGCGAATTATCAGCGACATCAGATTGTATATCAGGCACATCCACCTTGCCGTCAACACTGCTCAACTTCAAACGTTCAATGTCTTGAACCGCTGCTAGCAAGTTGCCTTCAATTCGGGCAGCAAGCGCATTGACAGCCTCTCGTGAGGCATTTAAACCGGCAGTCTTAAAACGTTGCCCAAGCCAAGCTGGGAGCTCCTTGGGCTCGATCGGCCATATTTGTATTAGGACGCCGCGAGATTCCAGCGCTTTAAACCATTTTGTACTTTGACTACGTTTATCCATTTTTGGCAAAACAAGCAACATACAAGTGTCTTCTGGAATGTTTTCTGCAAACTGAGTTAACGCTGACCCACCTTTGTCACCCGGCTTACCACTGGGTAGCCGTATTTCGAGAATCTTCTGCTCTGCAAACAAACTCATACTGTTGGCACTGAACAAGACCTGCTCCCAATCGAAATTGGCCTCTGCATGGAACAAATCTCGCTCTGTAAAGCCTGTCTTTTTTAACTGACTTCTAATGAGGTCACATGTTTCTTGAACCAACAGCGGCTCGTCCCCACTAACAATATAGATAGGCGAAATGCTTTGTTTTATCTGGGCTGCGAGTTTGTTAGCGTAAACCTTCATTGGTGGGCTTACCCTGCGGTGCTTGCTGGAGGTTGTTTGAGTATCTTCTCTGAGCGCATTCGCGCATTAACGCGCTGCAATAATTGGACAACAAGGTCGCGTCTCATCTCCTCATGGAGCACCGCTTCTTCTTCGTTGCTACCCACTAGGCTTGAGCTATCGAACGTGTATATGCGCTCGGTCTGGATTCTAGTATGAGGTATTAATACTTCACCATTTGCATCAAGCACATTAAAACTGACGAGCAGATTCAACTCGTATTCAGCGACGTTTATCTGTCCTGTAGTTGACACGGACCTGCGTGAAAACCGTTCCCGATCAAGCTGTATACTAACTTGTGCTTTTCCACTAGTCGTGAACTCCACCCCAGATTGCGTCAAACTAGCCGTCAACTCTCTTGCCAGCTCACTATTTTTATCTGCTAAATCCAAATAGACCGATTCAAGCAAACTTGTCGCTTGCCCTGTCCCTCTTAGCTGAAAACCACAGCCAACCAGGCTAACCAACAACAACATGCCGATGAGGCGAACACCACCTGCGGTCGCGTTCTTAAATTTAGGATACGACAAAGTTAATAAGCTTGTTTTTGACATAAATCACCTTTCTAACCGTCTTGCCATCTAGATACTTTCGAACATTCTCGTCCTGCAATGCAGTTTGCTCAACATCATCCTGCAGCGCATCAATGGGGGATTCGAACTTACCTCGCAACTTACCATTGACCTGGGTAATTAGCTCAACACTCGATTTTTTAAGGGCGTCTTCATCTACCTTAATCCACTCTGCAGATTCAAGTTCGGTACCATTCAGGCTAGCCCAAAGCTGGTGGCAGATGTGCGGTGTTATTGGCGCCATCATCAATAACGCTGCCGAGAGCGCTTCGTGCTCAACGGCCCTACCTTGATCACTACCATCGTCAAATTTCGCGATGTGGTTCATTAGCGACATCACGGTCGAAACCACGGTATTGAAATTTAACCGGCGACCATAGTCATCATCCGCTTTAGCTAAAGATTCATGCACAACTCTGCGCAGGTCCTTTTGAGCTGAATCGAGCATTGTGGCATCAAGTGCAACAGTTTCGCCTAGCGCGATATGTTGCTGAACACCCTGCCAAAGCTTCGTTCTTAACCATCTTCCGGCTGATTCGACGCCATGCTCTGACCATTCAAAAGATTGCTCTGGCGGCGCTGCAAACATCATAGCCATTCGAACCGCGTCTGCCCCGTACTTGTCTAGTAACTTCTGAGGGTCACCCGCATCACCTGCAGACTTAGACATCTTAGCCCCATCTTTCAATACCATGCCTAGTGAAAGTAGCCTGACGAAAGGTTCATCGCCTTCGACCAATCCCTCATCCCGCATGACCTTGTGAAAGAAGCGCGCATAAAGCAGATGAAGAATTGCATGTTCTTCGCCACCAACATAGTGATCAACCTGACCCCAGTACTTAGCCCTTTCATCCAGCATGCCTTCATCGTAGCCGCTAGACGCAAATCGAGAAAAATACCAGGATGACTCCATAAATGTATCAAAAGTATCAGTCTCACGTTCAGCTTCGCCGCCACATTTTGGACAAGGTACTATTGACCATTCCGGCATCTTTTTAATGGGAGAACCAACCCCTTCGAATTCAACGTCGATAGGTAAGATCACTGGCAGTTGGTCATCTGGAACAGGCACCGGGCCACATGAATCACAATTGATAATTGGGATCGGGCAACCCCAATATCGCTGGCGGGAAACACCCCAATCACGTAGTCGATAGTTGACTTGTTTTTCACCCAGATCTTTTTCAGCCAGCGCCTTTGCTACCGCCTCGAAAGTATCGACAAATTTCATACCAGAGAACTCACCAGAGTTAACCGACACACCTTTTTTGGTCAAGTACGCTTCTTTCTCTATATCACAGCTATCACTCGATCCCGCAGCTGGCGCGACAACTTGAACAATAGGCAGATTGTATTTTTTCGCAAACTCCCAGTCTCTCTGATCATGCGCAGGAACTGACATTACGGCACCGGAGCCATATTCCATCAGCACAAAGTTAGCCACCCATATAGGAATGTCCTTGCCAGTCAATGGATGAGTAGCGACAAGTCCTGTATCCATACCAAGCTTCTCGAGCTTAGCCATATCGGCTTCAGCAACCTTGACACGATTACATTCAGCTAGAAATTTCTGTAGCTCTGGTTTTCCACTTACGGTTGCTGTCTTTGCCGCGGCGAGCGCGACAGGGTGCTGCGCTGCGACCGCAACATAAGTTGCTCCCATCAATGTATCAGGGCGAGTGGAATAAACATCTAACTTTTCAACTGACAGATTTTGAGATGCAGGTACGGGAAAAGAAATCTCTACCCCTTCAGACCGGCCAATCCAATTACGCTGCATTGTCTTTATCTTTTCGGGCCAACCATCAAGGGTTTTAAGGCCATCCAAGAGCTCCTCAGCATAATCGGTAATCTTGATAAACCACTGCGCAAGCTCTCGCCGTTCAACCAGTGCATCGGAACGCCAACCGCGGCCATCAATCACCTGTTCATTTGCAAGTACCGTCTGATCGACAGGGTCCCAATTGACCCAAGCTGCCTTCTTGTAGACCAACCCGCGCTCAAACATTCGAGTAAAAAACCATTGTTCCCAGCGATAGTAGCTTGGATCGCAGGTTGCAAACTCACGGCTCCAATCATAGGCATAACCCAAATTCTTTAACTGATTCTTCATATGCCCGATGTTTTGCATCGTCCACTTATGTGGTGGCACATTGTTTTTTATCGCGGCGTTCTCAGCGGGTAAACCAAAGGCATCCCAACCCATTGGCTGCATAACATTTTTGCCTTGTAATCGCTGATAACGCCCAATGACGTCGCCAAGGGTATAGTTACGAACGTGGCCCATGTGAAGTTGTCCGCTTGGATACGGAAACATTGAGAGGCAATAGAATTTTGGTTTAGCACTGTTCTCTGTAGCCTCATAAATCCCGGAATCGGCCCACTCTTTCTGGACTCGCGCTTCTGCTACTCTAGGGTCATAACCCTTTTCCTGGCCCCCATCATGTCCATCGGGACTAACGCCTGCCGAGTCATTGGCCTCTGAAGCAGACCCTTTATTGGATGGTGATTGATCAGTCATCTATTACACATTTATGAAAAAGAACGAATTCTACCTGATAGGGATTGGGGATACATGCACTTAAAGATGCAATAAAGCAGGCAGATATGTGTTTTACCGTCTAAGTTTTAGTAATGCATCCGAAGTATTCAATATGAGTGTTCAACCCAAAAGTAAAATAGCGCCGCGACTTAACCACGAGTTAGTTCAATATCATCAGGTGACTCTGAGAAATCAGATCGATTCGTTGCGGGCGCAAATCGAGTCGAATCTTACCAATAAGAAGTCTATAAAGTACCTTAAACAACTCATTCAGGAACGAGAACTGTATCTCAATGCTCACCCCGGTAATGACGAGATACCCACCCAAGGCACAAGACTGCAAGCCAGGCGGTTCCAAGAATCGGGACACTTCCCCATCGAACGTAAGGTGTAACGCCTTTCAGCACGAGAATATCACTGCGTAATACGCCAGGCTCGAACTGTGGTAAAACACTTAACACCCGCCCCTTTTCATCAATAACAGCGGTGACCCCATTATTTGTCGCGCGAACCATATATTTGGCATTTTCTATTGCTCGCATTCTCGCCATCTGAAGATGTTGCCATGGACCGATGGAGTTTCCAAACCAAGTATCATTACTAATCGTAATTAGTACGTCTGGATCAACCACTGTATTGCGCACGAGATCACCAAAAACAACTTCGTAGCAAATCGACAAAGACAGCACCAGGTCTCCGGCTGTCATTGGTGTCTGGCGCTCGGGTCCAGGCTGGTTATGAGACATAGGTAGGTCAAAAAAAGTAATCAGGCCGCGCAACTGATCTTCAAGCGGAACATATTCACCGAACGGAACCAGGTGCCGTTTTACGTAACGCCCTCCACCTTGACCAAGCGAAATGGCAGAGTTCTGAAAACCGCCAGCGTCATCTCTATCCGGAATCCCAAGCACGAGACTTGAGCCGCTCTTTTTTGCAATTTGATCAAGCCGATCAATCTGACCGAACGCATTTTGCCGAAAGAGTGTAATAGCGGCTTCTGGCCAAACGATGAGCTCGCGTCCCCATTCTGTGCTGGTCAACTCCGTGTAAGTATCGAGAATTGGCGCAACCATTCGACGCGTCCATTTGGTGCGCTGATCAATGTTTCCCTGCACAGCACTCACCGAAACTTCTCTGTCGCCTTCTGTAAATGCATACCCTTGGAGTAAATAACCTGACACCCAAACCGCAAGGACAACAACGATTCCCACCTGGCCAGCTTTTGCAGACGAGCCGCCCTCCACTTTTGCTGTCGAAGCAGGACTCATTAATAGAAATATGACAGAGACTGTCACCAACATTAACGCGCTTATTCCGTAAACGCCGAGTAACGGGGCAAAACCTACCAGAAACGTATCAATCTGGGCATAGCCAATGAGTAGCCATGGAAAACCGCTAAATAGCCAACTCATGGTCCATTCTCTGATGACCCAAACCGCCGGAAAAGCCAATAACAGACCGATGGGCAAAACACGAAGAAAACGAAGATAGACGTAACCCTGAAGCGCCCATAAGAACGCAACAGCCAGGGCAAACAGTGATACTAAAAATATTGAGAGAACAATTGATGCGCCGCCGTGGACATGAATACTCACGAAGAACCATGACACTCCGCTGGCGTATAAGCCGACACCGAACAGATAATACCTCAGCGTCCCTGCTTTCAAACTTGCTGTCTGAGTGACAACTAGCAGGAAGAAAACACAGAGATAAGAAACTTGCCAATAGTCGAACGGGGAGAAGCTTAATGTACAAAGCAAGCCAGCAAGGAAAGCAGTTATGTGACCTGGCCATCGACTGCCAGCAAGAAAATCCAAAACAAATTTAACCCAGGCCAGTTGCACAGTGACTCAGATCAACTGGGAGGTATGAGGTGCAGCAAGCGAATCCTTCGATTGTCCGCATTGAGCACCTTAAACTGATACCCATCGATGGTAATTTGTTCGTCTCGTTCTGGTAGATGGCCGAAATTCTGAGTTACGATACCCCCAATAGTGTCATATTCAACTTCACTAAAGCTGGCACTGAAATACTCATTGAATTCATCAATGGGCGTCAGCGCTTTAATCGTAAAATCACCCTCGGCATGCGATTTAATAAAATCTTCGTCACCTAAATCGTACTCATCCTCGATATCACCGACAATCTGTTCCAATACGTCCTCAATAGTGACAATCCCACTTACCCCACCATACTCATCGTAAACGACCGCAAGGTGATTATGGGTCGACCTGAATTCCTGCAACAAAATATTTAGCCTTTTGCTTTCAGGAATTGCGGTACATGGACGAAGTAAATCTCGCAAATTGAATTTCGTTTTACGGCCTTTAATTGCCAACGGTAACAGATCTTTAGCGAGCAGAATTCCAACCACGTCATCAGGACCGTCTCCTAATACAGGGAAACGCGAGTGACCGGAATCCATAACAACGGGTAGCAGTTCCTCGGGCGTCATATCTAATCGGACAACTACAACCTGCGAACGGGGAATAATAATTTCTCTTGCCTGCATGTCTGCAACAACCAGCGCACCTTCAATAATGCTTAATGCTTCCGCATCAAGCAATTGGCGCTGTTCCGCTGCCCTCAAGGTCTCAATAAGCTCACTACGCGAGCTTGGTTCGCCCGAAAATGCCATACCGAGACGCTCTAGCCATCCCCTGTCGGTACTCGAACCTTCCTCTGCCATGCTAAAAAATCCCTAACTTTACAACTATTGGTTTAGCGCTTGTGCTTCACGATATGGATCATCTATGCCCAAACCTTTAAGCATTCGAACCTCAATGCTTTCCATTTCAACTGCTTCCAAATCTTCTATGTGATCATAGCCCAGCAGGTGAAGCACTCCATGAACGACTAAATGGGCAAAATGTGCTTGAGGCTCTTTACCCTGAGCCGATGCCTCAGTAGCTACCACTGGCGCGCAGACAACAATGTCGCCTAGGAGACTTGTACCGTCTTCAAGTTCAACTACCTGAGGAAACGCAAGCACATTTGTCACCTTGTCCATCTCGCGATAATCACGATTCAAATTCTGTATTTCTAATTCACCAACTACTCGCACACAAATCTCAGCAGCTACGGCACTATCATACAAAGAATTATCGGGAGCATTCAAAACCTCGAGCGCCCAGCGTGTGAGATCACTCTCTGCTGGCATCCAGGGTTCCACATCAATCGCCCACTGAATGTCAATTTGATGCTGGGGGCTTGGCTCACTCATTCTCAATACGTTCGTAAGCTTCAACAATCCTCTGAACCAATGGATGTCTAACGACATCTCGAGAACTAAAATGGGTAAAAGAAATACCCTTAATATCTTTTAACACGTTCAATACATGCCGCAACCCTGATTGGGATTTATTGGGCAAGTCGACCTGAGTAATGTCCCCAGTAACCACCACGGTGGAACCAAAACCTACTCGGGTCAGGAACATCTTCATCTGTTCCATGGTCGTATTTTGGCTCTCATCAAGAATAATGTAGGAATCATTCAGGGTGCGACCACGCATATATGCCAGCGGCGCGACTTCAATCACATTTTTTTCAATGAGCTTTTCGACTCGCTCAAAACCAACCATCTCGTAAAGCGCATCGTAAAGGGGACGTAGATAGGGATCAATCTTTTGGCTAAGGTCTCCTGGCAAAAACCCAAGCTTCTCTCCCGCTTCAACCGCAGGACGAACAAGCAAAATTCTTTTTACCTTTTCCTGCTCAAGTGCCTCAACGGCACAGGCAACAGCGAGATAAGTCTTGCCTGTACCCGCAGGTCCGACACCAAAATTGATGTCATTGGAGCGTATTTCTCGAACATAACCAATCTGGTTACGCCCTCTGGGCTTAATACTCTTCTTACGGGTCGTGATGAGAAAGTCATTGCCATCAACTTCGGCATCAGACAAAGCCTCAATCCCTGATTCTTGCAGAAACAGATGGATTTTATCCGAAGTGAGATCAACGCCACTGATTACTTCTTTGTAGAGCTGTCCTAATAACTCACCAGTTGCGAACACAATCTCTTTTTCACCGACCAGCTCAAAATCATTGCCGCGATTATTAATTGTAATACCAAGGCGTGTTTCTATCTGGCGCAGGTGTGCATCGAAAGGACCACAAAGGTTGGCTAGTTGGTGGCTATCAAATGGCTCCAGAGTAATCTGGTGCGGGGGAGTATTTATTTCCAATTTCACTTAGCGATTATGACGGTAGATCAGGATATACCGAGACGCTCGCAAGGAGAAGCAAAGTTTGAGAGATAGTTTAAGTGATCGTCTACGCAATGTCTGAACCAACCTGAAATCCACGTAGGGAATTTGGCAACGCTTCCGTAATCTCCAAATCAACGAACTCACCAATCAGCGACCGATCCGTCTGCTTGAAATTGACCACGCGGTTATTTTCCGTCCTTGCTTGCAGCTCACCAGGGTCTCTTTTAGACGGCCCCATCACCAGCGCATTTTGCCTCGAACCCACCATATCTCGGCTGATCTTCAGCGACTGTTGATTGATTCGTTGCTGCAAAAGGGCCAAACGCTCCTTCTTAACAGACATTGGGGTCTCATCTGGCAGTTCCGCAGCGGGCGTACCAGGCCTGGCGCTGAAAATAAAACTGAATGATTGGTCAAAGCCAATTTCTGCGATCAAATCCATTGTATTCTGAAAATCTTTGTCCGTTTCTCCCGGAAAACCTATAATGAAGTCCGAAGACATGCTGATATCTGGGCGAATCTTCTTCAAACGTCTGATCTTCGATTTATACTCCAGGACGGTATGTCCTCGCTTCATTTTCGCTAGAATCCGATCGGAACCGCTCTGCACAGGAAGATGCAGGTGGCTGACGAGTTCCGGCACTTCGGCATATACGTCGATCAAACTATCGCTAAATTCTACCGGATGGGAAGTGGTATATCTGATTCGATCGATACCTTCGATTTCGGCAACCAAACTGATCAGATACGCAAGGTCGGCGGAAGATCCGTCACCAACGTCACCGCGATATGCATTGACATTTTGTCCTAGTAAATTGACTTCCCTGACACCTTTGTCGGCGAGCTGCATTATCTCTTTCAGTACATCTTTTAAAGGGCGACTTACTTCTTCTCCCCGGGTGTACGGCACGACACAGAAGGAACAATACTTACTACAGCCCTCCATAATGGAAACAAACGCAGAGGGCCCGTCGACAGAAGCTTCAGGTAACCGGTCAAATTTTTCAATCTCGGGGAAACTGATATCGATCACGGCAGAGCCACGATTATTAGAGCCATCAATCAGTTCGGGCAAACGATGCAAGGTCTGTGGTCCAAAAATCAGATCAACATAGGGCGCTCTGAGGCTAATAGCGGCACCTTCCTGACTTGCAACACATCCACCGACGCCAATCTTCAAGCCAGGTCGCGCTTCCTTGATTTTACGCCAACGCCCCAATTGGTGAAAAACTTTCTCCTGAGCTTTTTCGCGGATAGAACAAGTATTTAGTAGCAATAAATCTGCTTCACTCTCTTGATCTGTCAATTCATAACCATGAGACTCTTTCAACAAATCGAGCATGCGAGAGGAATCGTACTCATTCATCTGACAACCATGGGTTTTGATAAATACTTTGCTAGTTTTCATACTAAATTGGCTTCATTGATTCATGGTCTACCCACTAAAATTCGATTGAACAACAAATTGAACAACAAGTGGGAGTAAGCGAATCAGGATAAGGAAGATCCGCGATAAAAAGGCCGTACATTATAGCCTCAGATATCTACAGATAGAATAGGCATTCTTTAATGACCCTTGAAATCTCAATTATTGACCTCATTTAGTTGCTGTTGCCTTTATCATCAGATAAAAGAACACTTGATGCACCCTTCAGCACTGGAACCGTATGTCCAATACTCCAATTTTTAAAGTGATTTTCTTCAATCAAAGTGAGATCTTTGAGGTTTACGCACGCCAAATCTACCAGAGCGATCTATACGGGTTTATAGAAATCGAAGAAATGGTATTTGGTGAACGCTCACAATTGGTTGTTGATCCGAGCGAAGAGAAACTAAAAGCTGAATTTGATGGCGTAAATCGCAGCTATATCCCCATGCACTCCATCGTACGAATCGACGAAGTGGCAAAAGAAGGCGTTGGCAAAATCTCAGAGTCCAAGACGGGCAATGTAGCGCCCTTCCCCGTCTCCGCATTCACGCCAAAACCTAAAACCTAAAACCCCAAAACTTGGCACTCCAAATCTCCAGAGGCGAAAGCCTCTTGGGCTCTTCAGAAAAGGCATTTATTTGACCCATTTCTTGCAGAATCACAAAACTGAACTACACTTTCTCTAAGCACTAACTTATTGCAAGGAAATCAGCATGGCCAAACGAAGAATCACCTTAACTTCGCAGGAAATGAACGGAATCGAAACAAAGATCAAAACGCTCGAATCTCAACTTACTAGATCTAATGGACGAGTAGACGAGCTTGAAAATGGACTCAGCTTGATCAACAAGCTGGTCACTAATAAAACCAAACCGAAGACAGTCGATGCCGTTTGCACCGCAGTAGAGCAACTGGCGAAAGTAACGCTGAACCCACCAGTCAAGGCAAAGGAACTGGCAAACGAACTCGCAAATGAAGAACTCAGCGAAGAGACTGTCGACTAACCTCCATTGCCGGCGCGTCTTGCAGGAGTTCAGTCACTGTTTTATCGAACCCACTCAACTTGAGATCAGGCGCAAGTTCTACTAATGGCTTGAGCACAAACAAGCGATCCTGCGCTCGCGGGTGCGGCACCATCAATATTTCAGAAACTATTTTCTGATTGCCATAGCTAATAATATCAAGATCGATCACCCGGTCTGTATTCAGGCCATGCTCAGTTGGCCTCCCCAGTGCTATTTCTAGGCGTTGAAGCTGGCGCAATAACGCCAATGCGGTCAAACAAGTCCGCAATTCAACCGCACCGTTGATAAACTCTTGCGCACCCGGATCCATTCCGACAGCCTCACTACGCCATAAAGAAGAGCAACGAATTGAGGTGCCCCCGATTTCGGCCAGTTTGATCAACATCTGTTGAATATTTTCATTCCGATCGCCCAAATTCGAGCCAAATGCGATATAGACCAATACATCACTTTTAATTGTTTCATTCACTTTTTATTCTATTCCCATCCACTTCTGATCCATTTCTCATTCAACCACACATGACACAGCGCCTATTCAGGGTCCGACTGTTTAGCACTTAACAATTTGTCTTAAAAACATGATAGCTTACACGGTGAATTATTTAATTAACTTAAGCAACAGGAAGGATCAGCCATGAAAGCCGCTGTATTAAGAGCACCAAACACACCCCTCGTGATAGAAGAAGTACAAGTATCTAAACCGGGCCCCAGGGAAGTTCTTGTTCGGACCGTGGCAGCCGGCGTTTGTCACAGCGATTTGCATTTTTTGGACGGTTCATATCCTTATATGATGCCAACTATTCTCGGTCATGAGAGCGCTGGTATTGTTGAGGAAGTTGGCTCATCTGTCACTTACGTCAAAAAGGGCGACCATGTCATTACCTGCCTATCAGCGTTCTGTGGGCACTGTGACAAATGCTTGACCGGCCACCTTTCTCTTTGTAGTAGCCCAGAGGTTTCACGAAAAGAAGAAGAGGAAAGTCGTCTACTTCAGGATTCAAAACCCATCCACCAGTTTCTTAACCTCTCATCTTTCGCAGAAATGATGCTTATCCACGAGCATGCGCTGGTCAAGGTTAGAGAAGATATGCCTTTTGATCGCGCTGCCTTGATTGGCTGTTCCACCACAACCGGAGTAGGTGCAGTTTTCCATACCGCTGGCGTAGAACCCGGTTCGACAGTTGCTGTCATAGGCTGCGGCGGCGTAGGACTTGCTGCAATTAACGGCGCAGCCCTTGCTGGTGCAGCACAAATTATCGCGGTCGATATGGTCGACTCAAAACTAGAACTTGCCAAAATCATGGGCGCAACACATACCATCAACGCAGGTACCTGCGACGCGGTTGGCGAAGTTATTGAGCTGACCAAAGGTGGTTGCGACTACACATTTGAAGCTATTGGACTTAAAGCGACGGCAGAACAGGCGTTTAAAATGCTCGGCGCGGGCGGCACAGCCACTGTGATCGGCATGATTCCCGTCGGCACTATGATCGAACTTCATGGCGTCGAGTTGCTTTCAGAGAAGAAAATTCAAGGCTCTAATATGGGCTCGAATCGATTCAGGGTCGACATGCCACGATTTGTAGACTTTTATCTATCCGGCAAACTCCATCTTGACCAAATGATCTCGAAACACATCAAACTGGAGGATGTAAACGACGCGCTAGACGCACTTAAAACAGGCCAAGAAGCACGTCACATCATCATGTTTGATCAGTAGAAGACGACGAATGTGCATCGCCTGGGGCCCTACCAAGCGATGCACGCGCGGTTTTTGCCTAACGGCCATGAAATTCCGGATCTCGCTTTTCAAAGAAAGCACTGACAGCTTCCTTGCGGTCATCGGTTGAAGCGGTCAGTAAATTTTGGTCGGTGTCCATATGCATCACTGCATCATCAAGCGCACCACTCACAGCATTAATGCTTTGTTTAATCATTTGTACGGCAATTGGCGGCTGCTTTGCATAACGTTGGGCAAGTTCCATGCTCGCGCTGTCCAACTCGGCACGCTCTACCACCTGGTCCAGATAACCCCATTGCAGCAGGGTCTCAGCAATTTCCTGGTCGCCAAGCATAATCATTCGTTTCGCGCGCGCAGGCCCAATGAGTCGCACACAAAGCGGCAGCGCTCGCCACATCAGGTTGATACCTAAATTCACTTCTGGATAACCGCAATAGCAATCGCTCGCGCCAATTCTAAAGTCACACGCAGTCGGAATGCAGGCTCCACCACCAAGGGCCGCACCATGAACCGCCGCAATCGTTACTTGATTAATTTCGCAAATTGCCCGAATCATTCGCGCGCCCAGTCCCGCGTCTCTACGTGCCCGAATAAGGGAGCGGTCGCTATCTGAAACTTTTTGCTTTAGATCTGCCCCGGAACTAAAATGTTTGCCGTTACCAGCAAATATAACAACCCGCGTTTGCTCATCATCCAGAAACGATCTAGATACGGCTTCAATCTCTTTCATTATTATGTCGTTTAGTGCATTCATGACTTCTGGACGATTAAGTCTGACCACCGTGACATCGCTGAATCGTTCTATTTTTAAACAAGTATATTTCATAGGTTTGCCCGCATTTTCACGCCGTTAGGACAGTTCATATTCTAACGCCCGTCACTCGACTCCGTCGCTAAATAATCACTCATTTTTTTC
This sequence comes from Candidatus Azotimanducaceae bacterium, assembly GCA_047629195.1. GTDB lineage: Bacteria > Pseudomonadota > Gammaproteobacteria > Pseudomonadales > Azotimanducaceae > UBA4582. The sequence goes on along the minus strand of JBLHWY010000028.1, from coordinate 5,543 downwards.
GTTAGCTGTTTGTATCGGTGCTCATCAATCCGGTAGCTCCAAAGACCCACCACACCACCCCCACTAGTACTTACCCAATACTCGCCGTTCTGTTCGAGACATTTCAAAATGATTGTTGAGCCAGCAGACAACTCAAACAGTGCAGTTGAGGCATGGTCCCAAGAAAATTGGTCTTGCCTGGCAACATTTATCAATCTCAAATTCACCAACGCCAGCAGGGCCGAATCCGCCACACTAGAATAAGCCAGAGAATCACCATCAGGCATGTTCTCAATAATTGCTGACTCAGTTTCGCCGGCGGCAGATATGATGACCGACTCACCCTGCGGAGAAACAAATTTTGCTCGGCTGATTTCAGATCTATCAATATCAAGAAATACAGGGGATATCCAATCTATCACATTTGCCGAGACCTCAAGCTGACCGGATACTAGCCAAGCCTGTGAACTGCTCGGGAATCGAATATAAGTGCCCAAACCAGCATTAGACGTCTTTCCTATCAACACCTCTTCCGTACCATTTTGACGGTCAATTACCAGCAACGCCAGATGCTCATTATCAGCTAAGCCAAGCCTTCCTAACTTTTCCGCTTTGTTAGTTTTCTTTTCGAGATATTTAGCATTGTTAACAAAGCGAATTAATCCAGCAATTGCAGCACGGTCTACATCATGACCTGCTGCTGGACTATCGCCGCCAACCAGCCATTTCGAGTCATGGTTAATCAACTTTACACGCGCCTTACCCTGACTAAGAACCACAGATCTAATTTGTGCCATTTCTGCAGCAGAAGCGTCGAACAAACTCTCTGGCTCTTCGACGGCACCGCGCGGATCAAGAATCAAAAGACCAAGAATCAAGACAGACACGGACGCGACCAACGCGACAGAGGAAACAACAAGCAGAATTTTCATAGAGCCTTGCATTCGCTAGAGCAACTCATCTCCAATGGTTTATCGAACGGATATACCGCCAGCCAAAAACTAGCAGCACAAGCATCAGTGGCAGCAAAGCAATGTTAAGGAATTTCAGGATAGAACCTAAACCTTCGATATCGCTATCAAGCTGGTGCCTTACATCTCGCAACTGTTTCCTGATCCTTAGCTTCTCATCCTGAAACCTGGTGATCGCAACTTCTTGCTCTGGAGACAACAAAAGTACATTCTGTTCGCCTTGATTTTCTTCTAGATCGTTAAGTTGAGCTTCAGTTTCTTCGAGTTCGCGCTGTAAAGTATCGGCGCTCTCCTGATACCTAGACTGTGCCGCCTGCCTTAAAGAATCCACAACCGTAAACGGCCGAGTAAATCGCCCTCTGCTTCGGATACTAATGAGCTCGGAACCTCCAACAAGATTGTCGACACTATTCAATACGAAATCTCCGTTATTTGCCCAAGGAGTTGCAATCGTTTGGCCAAAGAAGTTCTGAACTTGAACCCAGAGCCTATCTGTTAGCAAATCAGAGTCTGCAACAACAATAACATTTAGCTTATCCGTTTCTGTTAGAAGCTCCGAACTGCTCGCAGCTTCATCTCCGTCTTCAGGGTCTATACCTTCAGGGAATGCAGACATTGCGTTGCCACTCAATCTTGCAGCAAGCACGTAGCGCTCACCCGTTGGAACGAATCTTTTGAATAGCTGTTCCGGGTCCACCAACGACTGAAATTCTGAGACAGGCATCGGCATTGCTACGGCACTGGATCGAATCAGTGGATCAACTCTGCTTTTTACGCCATCGACCCTATCGAGAATTCCAATTGTAGTCGTATTGATAGACTCCAGGTTACCCAAAGTCACATCTTCGAAATCAAAATTTTCTATTGTTAAACCAAGAATTCCCAAATGTCTCACCGGCTGCCCGTCAGCGCCTCCCACATTGAGTGCTGACTGCGCATCTGCCAATACTGTGCCTGCACGTAATTGCACCCCCCAATTGGACAGAAGCGGAAAATCTGACACGGGCTCAGAAGGCAGAGTGGGTTGCATAGAACCAGAGGCCGGTTGGTCTATCTCAGCCAAGGGGTCAACAAACAATAAGATCCTGCCGCCAGACATGGCGAATTGATCAATCGCAAACAGGATGGCATCTGATAGCAACTTCGGATGAATGATTATCAGTAATTGTAAATCTGGCGGTAACTCCCCCTCATTCGGAGACACATCCACAACTTCATACTGAGCTGTTAACTGGTCAATCACCACCCAAGGGGGGGTAGTTTGAAAGGTGTTCATATCTATGTCGCCCTGAACCTTCAGAGAAGATAACAGACCTACCCTTGGCTTTTTAGACAAACTCAACTGTTGGATTATCTGGCTAATATCGTATTCCAAAAACTCTTCCTTATCTGGCTGAAAGAAAGAGATGATTTGCTGGTCGTCCACTGCATTAGTACCGACCAATCCAAAATAGAGCTCATCTCCAGCCCCGTTGACAGGAACGCTTTGGAGCCCAAACTGGGCGGCAAGGTCTTCTTCATCCGAAAAGGGCTCAGGGTCAATGATTTCTAATTCTATGAGCCCCTCTGAATGCGCCTGATATTCTTCAAGTAACTCAGCCACCCTTCTTGCATAAGCTCTCAGCGCTGTGAGGTCCTCGCTTGCTTGCTGTGAAAAGAAAAATCGGAACTTTATAGGCTCATCAATTTTTTCAATCAGATCCTTAGTACCTTCGGCGAGTGTATATAGGCTGTTCTCGGTCAAGTCGATTCGAACACTTTGGAAAAACGTATTGTTGATAATGGTAAAAACCAGAAAGAGCGCAAACACAACCAACAAACTCAACGGGGCGGTCATTCGTTTCATCGCGAGCGAGCTTGCACCTTCTCTGGCCTTACGTTTTGTGGCAGCTTGTTCGGTGAATGGTTCAGTAGATTCTGTGTTCATGGCGGTTACCTCAGCTGCCTTGCGTTAACAACAATCACAGTAGCGGCGAGCCAGACAACTTGAACGGAGATAAAGTACAGCATGTCTTGCAAACTAATAATGCCTCTCGATATCGAACTAAAATGCGTCAGAAAACTTAAACTGGCAATGGAATCAATGATAAGAATAGGCAGCCAGTCTCTAAAAGAATTCAATACGAGGGGATAACCTGCAAGGACAAACAACAAACAGACGGCACCGCATAGAATAAAAGCAATAACCTGACTTTTACTTAACGCAGACATACAAGAACCAATAGACAAAAAACTACCCGCCATCAACCAACTACCCAAATAGCTCGTGAAAATCACTCCGTTGTCTGGGTCGCCCAAATAGTTCACCGTGAACCACAATGGAAAAGTGAGCAATAGTGCAATGCCGGCAAACAACCAGGCCGCTAGAAACTTCCCTACAACAGCATCTACAATCGTAACGGGTAACGTTAACAGCAGCTCTATTGACCCCGACTTCAATTCCTCCGCCCAAAGCCGCATGGATAGTGCCGGTACTAGAAAGAGGTAGAGCCAAGGATGAAAATTGAAAAACGGTAACAGATCTGCCTGACCACGCTCATAGAAATTCCCCAGGTAGAAGGTAAACACACCCGATAAGACTAGAAATATAAATATGAAAACGTAAGCAAGATGAGTAGAGAAATAACTATCTAACTCTCTCTTCATGATGATGGTGATAGCATTCATCTCACACACCCTCAGCTTCAGTGATACTTCTAAACACGTCGTCCAGACGGCCTTTCTCAGACACAATATCTGCTGCCACATCTAACTTTTTCAACGCGCGGGCAACAGCAAGCAAAATGGACTTCTCCTGATCAATGGCAAATAGAGTGACCCTTAAAAATTCTGTATTCAACTCCGTCGCTGCGATATTTTCCAACGTTTCAAGGTGCTCAGTGAAGCGTAACAAGCCAATCGCGTCCTTACAGATCACTGTGACAGCACCATGATACTTCGATTTCATTTCCAGCACTGCAGGCTCACAATCTTCCAACACCTTGCCCGCTGATATGATGACTGCACGTGAACAAACTGCCGTCACCTCTTCCAGAATATGAGTCGAGACAATAATAATCTTGTCTTTGGACAAACCACGAATAAGCTCGCGCACCTGATGCTTCTGGTTAGGATCTAAACCATCAGTTGGCTCGTCTAAAATAAGTATTTTCGGATCGTGAATGATCGCTTGGGCAAGCCCAACCCGACGCTTAAATCCCTTCGACAAAGTCTCAATTCTCTGGTCCAAAACCTCTTCGAGTGACATTGCACGCACGACCTCAGCTAATCTTTCAGTGATTGCGTCACCCCTAAAACCCCGCAGTTCTGCAATAAAAGTCAAAAAACTCCGGGTTGTCATTTCTTCATAAGCAGGTGCCCCCTCGGGTAGGTACCCGATCTGCTGCTTAACACTCAATGGATCTTCTTCCACATTGATCCCGTTGACCAGCACCTCGCCAGACGTGGGTTTAAGATAGCCAGCAATGATTTTCATTGTGGTAGATTTACCAGCGCCATTCGGACCCAAAAATCCAAGAATTTCGCCGGGCACTACACGCAATGACAAATCGTCTACCGCGACAAGATGGCCAAATGTTCTCACTAGATGATTAACTTCGATCATTTTCGACTCTCAATACACTACCAACACAACTCATAACTTAAGATTTAAATTGAGCATTACGACAGGAAGGCTATTAGAAGCTATCAGCCTTTGAAAAGGAAATTATTCCGCTTTGCACCATGCCCGTCAGTCGCTCTCAACCACAGAAAACCTAACTATCATCACGCTCTCGGCGTAAGGTAATATGAACGAGAGAACCTTTTACAATTGGACAGGCACCTAGTAAGTTAAGTTCAGCTAAGTTTATGGGGGAAGAAACCTGTAGCGAGTGTCGATCTCCCACGACCACACTGTTGGGAAACCGGCTCGCCTTATTTGTTTGTAAGGTCCGGTGCTCAAATAGCCTAAAAGGGGCTTACCTAGATATTGATTGATCCTTTTGCTTATACATTTGTATATACAAGGTTTTTGATCAACTTTTAGGTAAATGTTTTGAGCTTGGGGAACAGTGACGCTACAGGTTTCGCTTAACGTCTTTCACCAGACCTAATTCATTTACGCACGCCGATTGCAGTTCTTGGCTTACTAAGCTCTACTTGTCACACTAATATTTCATATGAAGAAATGGTGATATTACTTGAACAGCGACACTACCTAAATGAGATCGTCGAAACAGAATAAATCTAAACTGTCCAAGGAAGATGCGCTTTCGTTTTTGCTGACACATATCGTCGTCGAACGAAATTCGCCATTCGAAATGAATCAGATGAACTTATTTAGATTGACACAAATGGCGTCAGAAGCCGTCGCTCTCATTGAGCAGGAAGAGGATACCATTCCACATGAAGTGATCGAGAGTATTGCACGAGGTTTCGAAGCGTAACTATGCTCCAACGATCTCAGCAACATGACTATCAAACATTAAGTGTCACCACCAATCGTCACTTATCGAACTCAGGCGTACTCAATCTCATGGCAATTACTCATTCCACTTTACTAAAAAAATTTGGGGATATACCCGCTGCACTAATATTTGATCTTGACGGCAC
>JBLHWY010000027.1:0-47410 GCA_047629195.1 Candidatus Azotimanducaceae bacterium | reverse complement strand
GTTACCCCCCCCCCCATTACGATTACAGCACCCACTGTGATAGCTGTCTCTGAACCCCCCATTACGATTGCAGCGCCCACTGTGATAGCTGTCTCTGAACCCCCCATTACGATTGCAGCGCCCACTGTGATAGCTGTCTCTGAACCTCCCATTACGATTGCAGCTCCCACTGCGGTGATTGTCACTGAGCCCCCCACTATGATTGCGGCACCCGTTATCGAAACGGTGATCACCCCAAGCACCACTGCTGCCGTAATCCCAGAGCCTGCCACCACCGATCCAGTCGAAGTTGTTGCATCCAGCACACCGGATTCTGCTAGTCTGCTTGCTGAAGTCGAGCTGATATCACCTATTGAGGGACAAATGACTCCATACGGAAATGCTAAGACATTTAGGTGGGCAATACCAGTGGCTTTGCTGGCCACCAGCGCAAGTTTCGATTTGGTTGTCACAGATCTCCAAGCATCTACCACGGTCTATCAGGACAATACGCTTACTACCGGACACTGCGATCCGTTTGGTATCTGCAGCATGGTAGTTCCTGCATCAAGCGTCCTAACTGAGAGCAGTGATCACGAGTGGCGTCTATCAGCGTCCCTTGATCAAACAACTTCAGAATCTATGACTGGCTCATTCAAAGTTGATATCAATCCTGAACCAGAAGTCACAATGCTTGAGACCAACGAGCAGTTCACTGTGCTCAAGCAAAAATTTGACGATGTGGTATCGGTATACCCTGATGCCTGGTACACAACGCGTGATCTCCAAAAGCAAGCCACTACCGACAACGGGTACCACCAGTATCCTGCGCTCTATGGCCTAGCCATGATGTATGAGATGACCGGCGATGTATCTTATTTGCAGCTAGGTTTGGATATGTCACTTAAGTATGCTAACGATGGCGTTGATATGGATGGAGATGGATTCCTCGATTGGGAATGGGGATACGCTTCAAACTACGACCGTTTGAATCACGATCACTATGAGTGGCGTACAGCCATGGGTATCTCCTTTATTGCAGCGCAACTTGCAAAAGACCCTAGCGCATCAGTTCAGCCAAGCAATGCGTTAGCCACACTCACTCAGTATCTTGACGTTCATTTCTGGGATAAATGGACACCACAGAATGCGCCACAGGGACGTAGTAACAACGCCACCAAAGGGGCTGATTTTGTCGCCCGATTGATCTCTGCTGCAATTAATTTGCACATGATTACCGGCGATGATAAATACATGCAATATATAAATACCAAAGGGCAGCAGGTAGTGACAGGTATGGAGGGCACCTATCGTGCGGACACTGCCTCATATGATCTGCGGTGGCGTATCGACGGCTCAGGTGGCCCAAATTATGCCGACTTTCCTTCACAGGATGTATCTCATGCGCAAGATATGATCATCTGCTTAACCTATGCCTTTCGGAGTGGCTACGATTTTAACGGGGCGCTCACCAATTCAATCATGACCGGTCTGACCAATACTGCGACAGATGTTGTTTATACCGGTGACGATCTTACTTATAGGTCGGATGGCGGCGGACCTCCTTTTGATTACTCCCCACCGGCACTCTATGTCACGCACCAAGTAGCGGGGTGGACAGCGCTTTCCACATTCAATGATGCACTGCTAGAAAAATTTGTTGCTCGTAGCTTAACGGACGAATCAATAAATAATAGCCGGGGACGCACGGTCAGTTTTGAAAACAGGTTAATGCTGTTTGCGAATCTAGCCAGAGCGAGTATGTGACTCAATGACTCTCCCGTTGTACAGAATCGGGGAGATCGGCTGCTGCCGGCTTAGGCATAGTTATAATTCCGGCGACCAAGACGCTGAACTCAAACAGCCATTGTCCGAGCTCAGGTCGATACACACGACGAGGCACCCTGAACGTCGCAACAAATTTCACACGCTACATTAACCGTAACCACCATTCAAAGCTGTAACGAATGGCTCATTGGCATTTAGCTACCCTGTAACGTCCGTAGGCTGATACCACCTCAAATGTACCTATGACGTCATTAGCAACCACCAAGATTTTCAAATGGGTAACAGCAGTGACGTTTTTATTCACCACAACGTTTACGGTTACAGATTTGCATGCGACCCTGGCAGCTGCAAAGCATGCGGACAATGAGCGCTTCACACTGCTCAAGAAGAAATTTGACGATGTGGTATCGGTATATCCTGATGCCTGGTACACAACGCAAGATCACCAAAAAAGAGCCACTTCCGACAATGGGTACCACCAGTTTCCTGCGCTCTATGGCCTAGCCATGATGTATGAAATGACGGACGATGTCTCATATTTGCAACTAGGTTTAGATATTTCACTTAAGCACGCTAACGATGGCATTGATATAGATGGGGATGGGTTCCTCGATTGGGAATGGGGACACGCCTCAAATTATCGCCGTTTAAATCACGATCACTATGAATGGCGAACAGCCATGGGGATTTCTTTTATAGCGGCTCAGCTTGCTAAGAATCCTGGCGCACGGGTTCAACCCAATAATGCATTAGACACACTCACTCGATATCTTGACGTCCACGTTTGGGATAAATGGACACCTCAAAATGCGCCGCTGGGACGTAGCAACAACGCCACCTTAGGGAGTGATTCTGTCGCCCGATTGATCACCACGGCCATCAATCTATACACAATCACCGCCGATGACACTTACATAGATTACATACACGACAAAGGGCAGCAGGTGGTCGCTGGGATGGAGGGCACGTATCAAGCAGACACCGAATCTCTGGATCTAACGTGGCGCATCGATGGGTCTGGCGGTCCTAATTATCTCGACATCCCCTCTCAGGATGTTTCTCACGCACAAGATATGGTTACGCTCTTAACCTATGCCTACCGTAGCGGCGAGGACTTTAACGGCGCACTAACAGATTCAATCATGAACAGATTGACCAATACCTTAAAAAACATCGTATATGCTGGCGATGATTTCACTTATCGAGTGGATGGCGGCAAACGCCCCTATGACAACTCTCCACCGACATCCTTTGTAATCAACCAGATATCCGGATGGACAGCCCTTGCAACCTTCGACGACACATTGCAAGACAAATTTGTAAATCGTGCTCTAACACATGAATCAATAACCAATAATCGCGGATCTAGAGTCAGCTTTGAAAACAGGTTAATGCTCTTTGCTAATCTAGCCAGAGCAAGTTTGCAAATAAACGAATCTGGATACTCTGAGCAATTCCCAACCAGTTATAAAAAAACGCGGGGGAGTCTCTGGCCTAACTTTTCTTGGTGATCGGAGCAGCTGCCTTATTCAATGCCTTCTGTCAGCCAGCCCTATAAACCAACAGCTGGTAACTCACTGCGCACATCCAATTACGCTGTGAGACTTGATATATGGCAAACCAGTGATCGAACTCATCATGCGTAATGTTGCATGCTGAAAAGCTCCGATATCGTCGGCTGTTTGAACGTTGGGTATCTCGCCTTACAGAACATTAACGTATCTCTGCGGATGTTGACCGTCTCCAGCAAACTGTAAATCATCGTACTGGCATCAGCGCCAGCCGATGTATTTGAAAAGAAAATGTTCTTGAGTCGGCCAGCGATCGCCTTGACCACATGCTCGCCTGAATGTAGGAAATCAGTAGACACCCTTCATTACAGTAACAGCGCAACCCTTCGCTGTGCTTGATCAAATACGCATACGCCCGCCCTCCACCTGCATGAGATTGGCCCACATAAGGAACGTGTCCCGCATTGCCATTGCAAGGTGTTGGCAAACGGAGGTAATGAACCCTCAAAAGCGCATTTGGAACGCATGTTTAGACGCAAAGTTGTTTGTTAGTTTAATGGAAGCCAAGGTAGTTATCACTGATTGGAGAAGGCGGTACGATCAACTCAGAACCCATAGCTCCAGTAACTCCTAAGGCTGCATTACGCCAGAGGTGGCATATTTCACTATCAGCAAAAAAGTCGTGTGCGCATGTCGTAAAGTCGATGCAACCTGCCATGCATGCAGTTCGATAGAATCAAAACTTAGCCGGAACGGTATTCAGGACGCCTCTAACGCATCAAGAAGACACAGATGGCATTGTAAGGCCATAATCCAGAATCCTGTTATGTTCAGTACTAATATTCAACGTGAAAGCACTAGGCTCTAGGGATAATGTTATTCAATATTCCATAGCAGACGAATATTTGCAATTCTTCAGGAAATAACACCGAGCTGCCGTAATGTGATTCGATACCGCAAATAAAGTGAATTTTTTATGTAGACTATTGGCAATTCGCCTATGAAGACATACTTTTATAAATGACAATATTAGTACTTGCGCCACATGCGGATGATGAAGTCCTTGGCGTTGGAGGAACTATGGCTCGCCTTGCTGCTGAAGGCGAAGATGTTGTGGTCGCTGTTCTTACAGGGCATGGAGAGAAACCACACCCTCTCTTCGCTCCTGATGCTTGGGATCAGGTTCGCCAAGAATGCCAGGAATCCTGTTCTATTTTAGGTGTTAGCAGACTATTATTTAAAGAACTGCCGGCTGTGTCTTTGGATGTAATGCCTGCATGGCAAATCAACACCACTGTTATGGAGGTTCTTGAAGAGGTAAAACCAGATACTTTATATGTACCATTTGCCAATGATCTCCACAAAGACCACGGGGCAATTGCTTACGCCGCTTCTGTGGCTGCTCGTCCTTACTTACCAATTGGGAAATCTATTTCGCGAATCCTGGCCTATGAGACACTTTCTGAAACGCATTTGTCTCCTGCGTATATTGAGCCTGCTTTTCAACCCTCAAGTTTTTGCGATATCTCCAATTTTATTGATCTTAAGGTAAAAGCGCTAAGTGCATATAAGTCTCAATTACAGCCAGAGTGTATGCCCAGATCACTGACGTGTTTGAGAGCGCTGGCAACATTACGAGGTTCGCATATAGGTGTTGAAGCTGCTGAAGCCTTTGTATTGTTGCGTGAGACATGTTGATTTGCTACTAATGAAAAAGTACGATTTTTTTAAAACTGTGATTGATCGCTGTTTAGCACTGATTATGCTTGTAGTTTTATCACCTGTATTGTTGGTAGCTGTTCTTGCCATTCGGGTGGAATCCAAAGGTCCTGTATTTTTTACCCAGATACGACTTGGGCGTAATTGCAGTGTTTTCCATATTCTCAAATTTCGCACTATGACAATCGACAAAGATCGTGCTGAGACGCAGACATTTTTTGATAGCCCTGGCATAACTAGGGTGGGTTCTGTATTGCGGCGATGGAAAATAGACGAACTACCACAACTATTCAACGTTTTACGAGGTGACATGAGCCTCGTTGGCCCTCGCCCGGCTCTTCCTCAGATGCTAGACGAAATTGATCAGTTATCACGTCAACGTTTTTCTGTCAGGCCAGGGCTAACAGGCTGGGCACAAGTTAACGGCAATATCGCATTACCTTGGCCTATTCGCTGGAAATACGATGTTGAATACGTCAAGTCGCGCAGCTTCTTACTTGATTGCCGAATTATCTCGAGAACAGTGCTTGTCATCCTGTTTGGAGATGACTATTTGCAGAGGCGAAACAAACAGTGAGAATCATAGTAGTAGGTTCAGTCAATAGCTCTTTACTTACTCTCAAAAAGTTATGTGAGTATGATTTAGTCCCAGTTGCAGTATTTGGGTTTCAAGCTGATGATGTTTCACATATAAGTGGGTATGAAGATCTTGAGCCATTTGCTAATGCAAACAGCATTGCATTTCATCCGTTTCGACGTATAAACGATCACTATGACGAACTCCGTCAATACAATGCTGATTTAATATTCGTAGTTGGCTTGTCACAACTCGTTTCAAAGAAAATTATTGAACTCCCAACCTTCGGTTGTGTGGGGTTTCATCCAACAGCACTACCACTCGGTCGTGGGCGTGCGCCCATTGCTTGGATTATTCTTGATAACTGTCCTGCTGCCGCAACATATTTTCGCATAGCCGAAGGAGTTGATGATGGCCCAATATATACACAAGTCGCTTTTGATGTTAATTCGTCCGACGATGCGTTGTCGATTACAAACAAGATTCTTACTTCTAGTGAGGTGGCGCTTGATCAATGGCTGCCAGAACTTGTAAGTGGAAAAGTCACATGCGTTGAACAGAATCATACAATAGCCACGTACTATGGAAAGCGAATCGATGATGATGGCCAACTTGTATGGTCAGAGCCTGCAGTAGTTTTAGAGCGGCTAGTTCGTGCTACTACTCATCCCTATCCTGGTGCATTTTCCTACATGCAAGGACTGAAAATTCGTATTTGGAACGTGAATTTTGTAGAGTCGACCTCAATTTCCGATATTGGTAGTATTGTCAACGTAGGGTCAAATGGTGGATTTACCGTTCAAACAGGTGGTGGATTTCTTAAAGTATTAAAATACGAGGTTGAGGGAGGAGTTTGGGAACCTTTGGTTGGTATGAGTTTTGATTCGGTTACCCAGCTTGGGTAGATCCTCGTTAGAACAAACAGGACTGATTCTTAATTGATTGTTGCAAAGTTTGTCACATCGAGCCGGCATCTCCAAGACGTTGACATTTAAGTTCTAGTGGCTTGCAAGAGGACAGGCAAACAAGCAAACGGGTAGTGTGAACAATATCTGCGACAGACCTAGAACGGTTTGGCTTGCCCCAGGGAAAACTGACGTAGGATTAACATAACCGCACATCCTGAGAAGACACTAGATTCTCAGCATCAAATCGGATTGCATTTGATAAGCAGCGAAGTTCTGTTACTAAAACAGGGGCATCAGTTGCGCCACAACGGTAGTAGCGTCAATGGGTTCAAATTCTGTCTTTGCCGGCAGGTTGAAGCTACAACGACTCGTGTACCCAATGAGTCTTCAGCACTGCGCCCGTAACTGTTTCCTGACTCACTCTACGGCTCAGCTGAGGCCCTCACCAAAGCGGGCTGCTCTCTGCGCCGTCTCTTCTTACGCTTCCGACTATTGCTCTGCCTGCCCCAACGACGCTGATGATACCAGTTACCAAACAAGCCCACAGCAAACCACCACGGCATCCAAGTAAAGAACGCGGAAAAAGCCCCCATGGTGAATACGGCCAGTAAACTTAGCAACCGAAATAGTCCGTACCCTTGGTTGGTGAATATAGATTGAAACTTAGAAATATAGGACCCAGAGATTTCGAGATAAATACTGACCAACAGCGCCACAAAGACTAACGCACCAAACACACCGAGATGCGTCAACACTGACAACATACTGTGCACATAAGTCCCTTGGCCCGTCGTCAACATCTCTACTTGCGTATTACCAAAAATAGGGCTGTACTGAAAATGCTTAATAAAGTTATCGCTGAATAACTCATTACGCGAATCTAACGAGCCTACCTCACCTGATCCAAAGCCTGTGATCCTGAGCGCATCCGGATTGACACCTAACGATTCCATTAAACTAATTCCGAAAAACGCGATGACAGCCAACCCAACAAGCGTGGCCACTGTCAGCTTCAATACCATGTTACTCAGTAAAATATTTAAAATTGAAGTTCTGAATTGACGCGCATTCAACGACTTCCTTGTCATCACAACTGCATAAAAGACAAGCAACACACCTACAGGCACCACCGCCCCTTTGTTACTACCCACGAGTTGGGCAGTTAACGCTACAACACCACACAGGACTGTTAAAGGGATACCCAACATAATCACATTTACCCAGTTTCTCGATGTTGATGTGACACCAATAACAGTAGCTAGTGCGCAAACAACAATGTACTGCATGATTAGCAAATCACCCACACGCTGATAGCCAACACCGTCTTCCACAAGAAATATACCACCGGACAATTCACTCCCACTCCCTTGAGACAGCCCACCACCTTTGTGAGTTAGAAAGGTCAATGCAGCCATGCCAATCAACAGCAATATGTACAGAAATGTCGCGATAGCTAGCGGGCTCGAAGGTGCACGCGGATTAGTACGTAAGTCATACACGAGTGACAATGCTTGCGACAACATGGCTCCTAGCACAAAACCAAATACCATCCCCCCGGTGGTGCCTATGGTTTGCTCATGCAATTTAAAGGTATCGCCGATTTCTACATAGTGCTTTACCGAAAAATATATGAAGAAAAAGATGATGATCAGCGCCGAGCTACGTATCAGAATTACGTTTAGTACGTTTCCGGTTAAGAAAAGCAGGAACAAAAAAGCCCCACCACAACTGACCAGAAACAAATACCCTCCGGCAGCTTCAGTTATGCGTGTATTGATAAATACAAACATTGAAAACGACACCAACAAGCCGAATGCCACTAATGCTTGAGTAAATTTCATGGCCTACCTCAATGGTACCTGTCGATCTATAATTGAAAATAATATGCTCATTGTTCTCGTCTTGTTACACAGGTAAGTGTTCCACGCACCAACTACACTTCACAGCTGATTGATTCGATAAATATCCAAATTCTGAAAATCATCAAAAACATGGCGCTTTATAAATTCAGCATTAGGTATCTCGTCCAGCGTCAAGCCATCACGAGTAAATATATAATCTGGCTCAAACAACATCACTGCCTCTGAAAAAGTGTCGTCTTGCAATAAATTTCTCGAAACCAGTAAAGTCTTGTTGTGACGCATCGTAGCAATCAAAGACAACCACCCGCCCGTATTATTACCCACAACAGCAATTCGATCACTTTTTTCAATGAAATCCAATTTCCGGGATACCTGAAGTAGCGCCTGCCGTTCACTGAGACTCTCTGTTTGAATCCGAGTTAACATCAGATAATCGACAGGAATATAGGCAGTAACCAATACGATCAGCCCAATCACGGCCAATCGCTGCCGACTCCACTGCGATAACCACAACACGCAACAAATGACTGAAGCCGGGATGATCAACAACTGGTAACGCATCTGATTCTGCATGAGAACCACCATTGCCGCATAAGCGAGCATCCACACAGCCGCACAAAACATAACAGGGCGCATACGCTTGCTAAAGCGAAACGCCAAACATATAAACCCGATCAGCCCAAGATTCGATACCAGATATATAGGTGTCAAGCTGGATGGTAAAAACTGAACACTCAATGCATGTCCCAATTTATTCACCATAAATGCAACGTCGATCTGAGGTACGACATTTGACATCAGCCAGATGGTGTTGCTCACACCTGGTACAGAAGAGGCAACAAGATCACGCATACTGGGCGGAAACGATGATGGAAACACATAACCTTTCAGCGCAGTTGTTAGTACCACGACCAAAAGCACCATGATCGCATAAGCAAATGTTCGATTAACCACGGCGCTGTAAATTGAAAAACATAAACCGACTACCAAAAATAGTGGATGCGAGGCGCAGCCTACGACCAGCAGCGGCAACAAAAAAGCTCTTGGCATGGCGGCCTTATCGCCAACAACAATCAGATAAATAATGACAGCACTTAAAAAGGCAAAAAACGTTTCTTGCAGTACATTACCAGCCAACCACAGATTGATGGGCGTCACCATATACACAATGCAGGCAGCATAGCCCCATTGCGTACCTGCGAGCCTACCGACCGTTAGCCCGGTAAACACGGCTGCCAGAAGCAGAAACACGATATTTGAGTATTTCCAGGCAACGAAAGGGCCTAGCGACTTCGCCAGCAATGCGTTTATATGCAATACCGGACCATTGTGTGCAAAGTAGGTTTCTTCGAACCCGTTCTGATTTCGCAGCACTACTCCAGGGAATACCGTGTTAGTTGTTGGTGCCTCACCAGCAGCTAGTGTTTGAGTATCGGCTAAGTACCAGTACTGATCTGTGCCCCGCACTCCATCTCCGAACGCAATTAACGCTGCACAAACGCTCAACGTAATAACGAGCGTTAATGCAGCAAGATGACGTTTGAAGAATGTAAAAAGCTCGTCCATAAACAATTGTGCAGCCCCCTCAGGACCTAACCTAACAGCATCCTATACGAATCGGCTAGTCGATTCCGCCTCGTCTGCCAGTTGTAGCTCTCAAGTAGCACATCATGAGCTTTTTCCAGCCACCCTTCAATATCTATTCAACACCCCCATAAGCCCCGGCAGCTCTGGATCATGGTATTAATGAAGATCAGCCTGGTTCCTCAAGGCTTTGATCAGGGAAACTAGCTGCGATAGCACAATACGCTTGATACGCCCATTGCACTCGCTCACACAAAAAAAGCTCAGACCTTCGAAAAACTCAACGCTTTTGCCATTGTTAACTAACCGTGTTACCTGGTGACCCACCTCAGACAGGCTTACACATTCCTTTTGAAATATGCGAATATCCTTGCACGAATGACAGTCGCTACCTGACAGGTGCCTTGATTAGACCAGTTAGGCTGTCCGCTACCAGCCTGTCAATTCAGCTACGATACGATCCTGATCTGCAGGCTTGATATCTGGACTCAT
Organism: Candidatus Azotimanducaceae bacterium; assembly: GCA_047629195.1. Lineage (GTDB taxonomy): Bacteria > Pseudomonadota > Gammaproteobacteria > Pseudomonadales > Azotimanducaceae > UBA4582. The sequence continues at coordinate 36,990 of JBLHWY010000027.1, read as the reverse complement.
GGGCAAACTCATTACCCGCTTGGCAACTGTGGCTGAAATTGGGGTGCAATCGGGGCAGCACAAATCTTTGTAGGCGGGTTGCTGATTTAACGGTAAGGGGTAGTGAACAGAAGTGGGTATTCCCAGCTCTTTCAAGCGTGCCTGAACAGCATCTCTGTCATCGATAAACACAGTGTATTGAGCAAAGACACTGGTTCGATCATCGCGCTGAACCACCCTCTCCACCCCGGCTGCATCCATCATTTGATTGTAGCGGGCACCCGCTACTAGACGCTGTTCAATTTCCCAATCAAATCGGGTCAGCTTTGCCAGCACAATGGCACACTGCAGCGTATCCATACGCCCACCGACACCCACACGAGTATGCACATAACGTTTGCTCTGCCCGTGCACTCGAATTTCTCGGCAAGCCTGAGCTAACGCATCGTCGTTGGTGAAAATAGCTCCGCCATCACCGTAGCAACCCAAAGGCTTACTGGGGAAAAACGAGGTGCATGAAAGCGAGGACAAGTTGCAACTTTTCTTTCCTTTATAATCAGCACCAAAACTCTGCGCAGCATCCTCGATCACCGTTAATCCATGTTTCTCAGCAATGGCGTTAATGGCATCCATATCAGCCGGTTGCCCATATAAACTTACTGGGATTATCGCTTTTGCACGCGGTGTTATCGCCCTCTCGATCAACGTGGGGTCGATGTTGCAGGTGTCAGGTTCAACATCCACAAATACCGGTTTAGCACCCAGTAGCACAATCACCTCAACTGTTGCTATAAACGTGAACGGCGTAGTAATCACCTCATCTCCCTCGCCAATACCCAGAGCCATAAGACAAATCAACAATGCTTCAGTGCCACTAGCGACAGTGATGCAATGTTCAGCCTGGGTATATCCCTGCAGCTGTGTTTCAAGTTCCGGCACTTCCGGCCCCATGATGTACTGACCATGTTCCAATACCCTATCGATACGAGCTCGTATCTCAGGTTCGATAGCACGGTACGCGGATTTAAGATCGATGAAGGGAATGGGAGAAGCCATTTTACTAGTCCGTGTTAAGAGCCACTTTCGACAAGCAAACAAATATTATCGTGTAAACGATAATGATCACCAGTATGCGGACAAACCGTTTCCGCCACTCCACTGACAGGCAGATCCAGCTTTTCACCATACCGGCTCATCCAACCGATGCGCCTGGCAGGCACACCCACCATAAGAGCAAAATCAGGTACATCCTTGTTTACAACAGTGCCCGCGCCAACAAACGCATATTGACCCACTGTAACGCCGCACACAATGGTGCAGTTAGCACCCAATGTTGCACCCAATCGGACTAAGGTATTTCGATACTCATTCTTTCGTTCAACGAGTGCACGTGGATTGTAGACATTGGTAAACACCATACTGGGGCCACAAAACACGCCCTCTTCCAGCGTTACGTTGTCATATACCGATACATTGTTTTGAACCTTGCAACGATCACCAATTACTACCTTATTACCGACAAACGCATTTTGCCCAAGAGATACACCTCGGCCAACCACAGCTCCACCACACACATGCGCAAAGTGCCATACGCGAGATTCGTCTCCTATTTGCGCACCCGGATCAATGATGGCGCTTTCGTGCACTTGATAATTCATGACAGATGCTCAGCCCTAGCAAACAAGGAATTACGTAGACAGAAAAGGATGGTAATCACCGGTTAGCGGAGCTAGCTGCGCATCGCGTATATGAGCCACTGTTTCGATAGCAACCCGATTTTCATTAAGACCAAAGCCGTTACCGGCTAGAATCTGTTGGTAGCTAAGCGTGTGCAGATCAGTAAATCCGCCTGAGAATTCTATTTCTTCGCCATTGGCCGTAATGGAACGATGGGTTCGAGCACCCTTATCTTTAGCCGCCGCCGGCACATCATTTTCATCGATCGATAAAAACCACCGTACTCGTGCCTTTTCATATTCGAGGAAACCAGCAGCACGTGTGACGTCGTTCAAATGAACGACATTGCTTTGAAGTGTGCCAAATACAAACTGCAGCATGTCGTAAAAATGAACACCAATATTGGTGGCAATCCCACCGGATTTTGCATTCTCACCTTTCCATGATTGCAGGTACCATTTGCCGCGAGACGCAATGTAGGTCAAGTCTACGTCAAATTTGCTGCCATCCGTATGCGCCTCGACCTTTTCCTTGAGTGCAAGAATGGATGGGTGCAATCTCAATTGCAATATGGTGTTTACCTTCTTGCCGGTATCTTGCTCCACATCTATCAGGCCATCAATATTCCACGGATTGAGCACCAAAGGTTTTTCGCAAATGGCGTCAGCCCCAGATCGAAGGGCAAAGCGCATATGTGAATCATGCAGGTAGTTGGGTGAACAGATAGACATATAGTCTATTGGATTGCCGTTACGACGCAACAAATCGACGTGTCGATCGAATCGCTCAAACTCAGTGAAGTAATCAGCATTAGGGAAATAGCTATCTATAATGCCAACAGAGTCGTTCTTGTCCATCGCAGCAACTAGTTGATTGCCCGTATCCTTCACGGCTTTCATATGGCGCGGTGCGATATATCCAGCGGCCCCAATAATTGCAAAACTTTTCATTTTCTACCTACTCAATATGCACAGGTTCTAGAGCCTAGAGGGACGCCAACGTGACTCAATCACCTCAAAACACCAAATTAAGTTAAAATTTTAGCGTAAACCAGCTGGCTTAGAGCGTGAAATACAGCGGTATTTAGACCGGTTAGTTTAAGACACTAGCGCGAAATGCCAACCAATTCTCTTCCTTCAGCCGAAGGCCTGCACGCCAGCACTATCCGCTACTTTCAAGCTCACATTATATCTGGATAATCGTCGACAACAACCATCAAATGTTGCCAGTTTCGACACAAACTGATGATTCTCGATGGCTGACCTGTGACACGAAATATTCCGCCTCCAAGTTTAGCGATCCAGATAAAAGATGGGCTAATGGAACGTAGGCCTTTGGGTCTCGTTATTGTCTTTATTAATTTACCGCATATGGTTTCCCACTCAACACCTGACAACTCTCAAATACAATTAATATCACCATATCTAGACTAGTAAATCTCATATTTATTAGCAAAAACAACGACCAACACCTGCAGCTATAACCCAGAATTTTACTCAGCGAGAAATCCAATACATAAACGTTCGAGGATCTTGACGCATCGTTATTGGGGAATATCACACCTGATGAAATCGACCGTCAACACGTAGCCTCTCCCTACACCATAGCGCTGTCACATCGCATTAGGTTCTTGGGCAAGGGGGATGTGCGCAGTTTTTCGCTTAGGTCTACGACTCAGAATTATCGACTCATTGAGTCGATCCAATGCATCACAGGTTCTTGTAATTTCATCGTCCGTTAACGTGGGGTGGCACAAGAACATGAGGCTTGTTTCTCCCAATGCACGCGCACCAGGCAATGGCTCTTTAGGGCGAAAATCTGAATTGTCAAACGCCCGTTCCAGGTATACCTCAGAACAACTACCACTATAGGCAGGGATGCCCTCCTCAAGCAGTTTGTTGATTATAGTGTCTCGAACCCACCCGGCCGGGAGCCGGTCCGGCTTAACAAATACGTAGGCTTTGTAAACGCCATGGTCAATATCAGCAGGAATTTGAGGCACTCTTAGCCAATCAAACTGTTGGCATGTCTCCCAAATGCGCCCGGAGTGACGCAATCGAGTCTGATGCCACTCGGGCAGCAAACGTAACTGAATACGACCAATCGCACTTTGCATCTCGGTCATGCGCCAGTTGGTTCCGAAGGATTCGTGCACCCAACGAAAACCGGGTGGATGTTTTCGATTGCATACAGCGTCCCAGGATTTTCCGTGATCCTTGTAAGACCACATTTTTGACCACAAATCCTTTGAGTTTGTAGTAACCATGCCGCCTTCACCACCAGTGGTCATAATTTTATCTTGACAAAACGACCACGCACCCACGTCGCCGAAGCTTCCCACCGAACGTCCTTTGTACATCGCACCATGCGCCTGAGCACAATCCTCAATCACGCGAAGCCCATGCTCCTGTGCATACCGCATGATGGCATTCATATCGGCAGGCATACCCCCCAGATGGACTACCACGATAGTGGTTGTTTTTGGGGTGAGAACTGCTGCAATGGATTCAACGGTAATATTCTGGGTATCTAGATCAACATCGGCAAATACTGGGCGGCCACCGGCGTTCACCACGCTGGACACTGAGGCGATAAACGTTCTCGGCGTCACAATGACATCGTCACCGGCTTTTATGCAAAATTTAAGAGCGAGATCCAGTGCAACTGTGCCATTGGCCAGCGCGATCGCATGCTTGCTCCCGGTTGCAGTGGCAAATTCCTTTTCGAATTCACGCGTCTCGCTACCCGTCCAATAATTGACGCGGCCTGATTGCAACACTTTCGAAACAGCATCCACTTCCGCCTTTGAGAAGCTGGGCCATGGACTAAAATCAGTACCTAGCATCTAGCAGAACCTCACACAAACACTGCTCATATCAATATACCTCCAATTGGAACTTTTCTGCGCCAGATTCACCAATGCCTACCTCTGAGTAGCTTTCAGCCGATTTCGTCAGGGCTGGGTGACTAATCAAGTCCAAGAGCTTACCCTTAAGCTGCGCAGGCGATAAACCAACAGGCAGCGCCTTTAATTCATTCAACATAGGCTCTAACTGCGCCCATTCCAAGTAGCACTCGTTAGCCATCAACACTTTGGGAACCAGAGTTTCCTCAATATTCCCATCGATGAACAATTCTTCATACATTTTTTCACCAGGGCGCAAACCGATCACCTTGATTTGCACATCAGCAGCCTGACCACCTGCCATTTCCGTTCGCCTTCGATGAAGGCGGATCATCGTTTCGGCCAAATTTCGAATAGCTACTGGCTCTCCCATATCCAACACAAACACTTCACCACCTCTTGCAATTGCACTTGCCTGCAAGACCAGCTGAGACGCCTCGGGAATAGTCATGAAATATCGCGTTATATCAGAGTGAGTGATGGTGACTGGTCCACCTTCCTTTATCTGCTTACGGAACTTTGGAACCACTGATCCACTAGAACCCAAGACATTGCCAAACCGAACCATTGATATCGTGGTCTCATGGTTAAGCTGCGCTTTTGCCTGCAATATTAACTCTGCAACACGCTTAGATGCCCCCATAGCATTAGTGGGGCGCACCGCCTTGTCAGTCGAGATCAGCATAAAGGTGCGAACACGGGCCTCGATGGCTGACTCGACCATATTAAGGGTGCCCAGTACATTAACGTCAATCGCCTGTCCCGGAAACCTCTCTACTATAGGCACGTGCTTGTAGGCTGCAGCGTGGTAAATAGCATCAACAGGATAATTTTCAAGTAATTGACGGATGCGAGCTCGATCGTTTACTGAGCACAAAACTGGCACAAATTGCATCGCTACCAAAGACGGCTCCCCCGCAACAATTTGATCAATTTCTTCCGTAATCGCGTACAGATTGGCCTCACAGTTGTCAACAACCACCAAAGTGGTCGGTGATAATTTCACTATCTGCCGACATAGTTCGGACCCGATAGAGCCACCGCCACCAGTTACAAGCACACAGCGCCCTCTGACGCATTGTTTCAAAAGCGTTGGATCGGGCAGGACCTCGGCGCGCCCCAAAATGTCGGCAATGGAAATATCCCGAAATTCATTAACATTTGATTGGCCTGAAACCAACTCAGCAATACCCGGCAACGTCTTGAAAGGGATCCCCAGCGATTCCGCGCGTCGAAACACAAACTCATACTGACTGGAATCAAGCGATGGGATCGCAATAACAACTTGACTGACCTCAAAACGCGCTAAATTGTCGCCCAGAACTGCTTGTTCACTGTAAAAAACAGGTAATCCCATAACCATACTGTTTTTAAGAGACTTCTCATCATCAATAAAACAAACGGGTCGGTAGTCCATAGACGATTCCAGTGATGCAGCTAATTGCACCCCGGCACTACCAGCGCCATATATCGCTATCGGCATGCCACGCTTGCTAGAATCGAAAAAACCACGCCAAGCCATTCTTACCAGACAAGTTGATGAAAAAAGAATTAACGCATAGATGATGAACAATGAGCGTGGGTTGGCACTGACTGGAGGAAAGAGATAAAGCAACGCCAGCAACGTGACCGAGGATACCAAAGACGCTTTAGCAAGTTGAATGAACAAATTTACGTTTGATGAACGTACTATCCAGTGATAGACACCAAACCCTGCGAATGAGAGAGCACCAATGGGGGGAAGCAAAACAAACAGATGCCATGTGTGCTGAATATCTGTAAAACCAGTACCCAGCCGCAAGCTGAATGCCGCCCACAGCGACAGCATAATTATTGAAGAATCGACAATAATACCAAATACCTGCTTGCGGCCACGGCCTGTTGCTGACAGGTTCCTGATCACAGCATTCAGCGTGGCCGAAGCGACCAGACCTGATTGTCGAGACTTCTTATTGTTTGCAAGCATCAGACATCCACCCTAGAAAGGCATCGCATATTACAGCTGGTATTAATATTTCTTGCTGTCCACGCCGACATTACAACTCCTCAATACAGTTTAACCCCTAGTCAACACGGTAAAACGACAGCTATTTTTTAAAAGCGATCGTCAGTGTTTACTCAAGTGTACGCAATTACGGCTATTTAGTTGGTAAAGTCTTTCAGTAAATTGACTGAAATACATCTATTTACCAATGACTTACAGAATAACAAAAAGCTCTTCTACTTAGATAACCGAACATTAGTTTGCCAGAATCAGTTTTTCAACGTTATGAGGCAGCTCACAACACCCAACATCTCAATTAAAGTCCACACTGAAATCTTACTGAAACTTGACAACAAAAAATGGGTTTTAATACCCTTTATCAAGTGACAATTTGCTGGAGTCAGCAAATTTGGTGAATATTGTCATTTTATCAGTAGATATTGACCGATGACCTGCCCAACTCGCGAAAGCAACTTACCGTAATAACCCTAGTATGGACCACTTAATCTAGCCAAAAATTGCGGTCGGCGTCACAGATGACCGGCTATCCAAACGAGGATGGAATAGCTTAAGTCAGTAGCTATGGCATTTCTGAACAAAGAAATGCCGACTGAAGGGCTTCGGCTTTTTTAATCGTTGATCAACAAGACCGGCAGAACTCCACCGTTTGACACTGCCAACGTATTGTGACGTACAAGCCTCGTAGCACTATGTAAACTATGCTTAGTTGCTCTGGCCGCACGACGCGCTTATTGCCTAAGAGGCATTAGTTCATAATTTTTGGGATCTAGAAATACCAATCATTTATGAATAACAATCTTTCGTGAAAAATGCTCAATCAAATCCACCCCATCCCAAATAGTTTCAAATGAAAGAGCGCTACCGATATTTACAATTCTAAATCCGCCGTTCCGCGCCATCAGGGCAGATAATTCAATCTTCTCACTCTCCGTGAGACCGAACGCACTAATAGTCTGAAGTTTTTCAGACAAAATTGTGCCGACTTCTCGTAACTCCTCTATCGAACTGGCTGAGATACACCCTCCGCCATGAGTATCATTCAATAAAGTTGAACTCATTTCCACATTCACTACCATTAGTTCTGGTGACACTCTCTGGGCACTTGTGGCGGCCCCTTTGGCTAAACACTCTGTAGCATGCACAAACTTAGCGATGTCAGTTGCAAGTTCACTTACATAGCCTTTTCGAGTGAGCACACTGTTCAGCCTCATTATGAATTCGTCTTTGAACGACTTGTCGTCCCCATGGCAAATCCATATCAGCGCTCTTGGAGAGCCACATCCCATCTGATCAAACCAGTACAGATCATTATAAAATTGATTTGCCAAGTCGTCTCTACCTGCATCATCAAGATTTCCATAGGCTGAACTTTTAACAATTGAAAATGACTTTCTATCTGGAAATCCAAGACTGATAGAGCCCGGCTTCATAGGCTCTTTACTGACGACTTGCACTTTTTCGTCGCCTCCCCAAATGACACGCAAATCGGCGACTTTAGATATGGTTTCTCCTAGAGAACTTTTAAAATCGAACTGACAAAATATTTGCCCATCTGCACAATCAAATTTCTCTAGGCTATCGATAACCGTTTCTAAAAGAAAATTTGTCGTCTTCGAAATATCTGTTGGCAACCGAACTAAGTTGCTGTTGCCAAGTAGAAAACTAATAGCCCACGAATATACAAATAGCGTGTCAACATTCGTTGGAGGTAAGTGATAGCTAAATCCACGAGCCACCCTGATCTCATGCTTCGACAAAGGTGCAGACTGATCAGCTAACGTACGAACAGACGACGGCCGAAGCCAATAACCCAGCGCTATGAGCTCAGGTTGCTCCCTTGACTTAATTTGAGTTAGTAATTTCCGTGATATATCTCTAATTACATCCTGACGCAGAGTGGAAAAAGGCTGGTCAACATTCCTTGACAAATCGCCTAACAACTGTGCAAATTCGGAGCCGAGCATATTACTCAAAGCGCCATTCGCGTGAAATACTGACACAGTATCCAACATCAAGCCTGTGCTTCCATGTTGGAAGCAATTACATCGGAACAGCCGCGAAGCTCAGCTTTTGGCACCCGACCTACAATTCGAAGACCATGTCTCACACCATTTTCCGTATCAACGCTCTCTATATATCCCAAATCTTCTGTCAGCAAAGAGTGTCCAGGGTATGAGAACGGTATTAGCGACAAAACCTGAATAATTCCCGTCGAACCTTTAGGAGCTGGCTTCCATGTTATTGGATCTCGAATAATAACTTCCGTGAAATTGGGCGGAAACAAAAGGCCATTCTCCCCCTCTACAAAAATTGAACCTATCTGCTCAACCATTCCATAAAAGTTATATATCTCTTTTAACCCAAATGAATCATTTAGCTTCTCTCTGAACGTATCATTATCTACAGATTTCTCAATAAGTTTCTTCCAACCCCCGGAATGAATAAGGATTCCATTTGAAAGATTGTATTTACTGTCTTTAAATTTCTCATACAGCTCTAGCCACACCATAAAAGTAAATCCGAAAATAAAAAACGGACCTCCTTCGTGCTGCTTTAAAAACTCATGTATCGCCAACTCATCAGTCTCACCGTTCTCCTTCAGTAGGAACACCGGCCGGTAACCATACTTCATCATTCCCAGCACTCCAGCGCCTCGTGCGCTGAGCAACGCCGGGTCTTTTATAACCGCAGGTGTATCGACCACCAACATAGGCAAGCGTTTTTTCCCTAGCATGTGCTGGACCGAATTTGAGAGACAACGCTGCTGGTTCATTGATGTAATTTTGTCTACATGTATTCGACTCACTGATTGACCAGTTGTACCACTGCTATGCAGTGTCATGGTTATATCCAGCTCAGGAACTGATATCAAAGTCTCCCTTTTGAACAAACCGACAGGAATAAAAGGGATTTCCGAAGCGGTTAAAATTGAAGAGTTGCTTTCTGGCCAAAAGCCATCAACGATATTTTTATAAGCCTCACAGTTATTAATATGATGGTTATGCAAGTGATTAATTCCTGTAGAAAACAATTCACTTTTTATATCCAAATTAATATTATGACTCTGAAACTGCAGAAGTTCATTCAACATCTCGCAATCCTTTTTCTAAAGCCAAGTAGTCTGTTTTATTGCGCTCATTAACGGGTATAACATCTAAGCTATTAAAACACCAAACAACTCTAGGTATACTAAAATTGTCTTCGAGCTTAGCAAGGAGCGTGTGCTTTTCTTCGGCTGAATAATCAAGATCATTTTTTTGTCTTATTACTACAAGATTTTCACCGCTTTGGATTACATAGTAACTGCCTAATATCGATATGCTAGCTTCGATTTCATCAAGATTTATTCTCAAGCCAAGAACCTTTGCAAATCTAGAAATACGACCAGTAAGATATAAAAACCCGCTGCTGTTAGTAAATCCAATATCTCCGGTTCTCAATATTCCACGCAGTTGATCACCTAACGCCAGATCCTCCCAGCCAGAGGCATACCCGTCCATCACGTTAGGACCCTCGTAAAATACTTCACCTTCCTCTCCAACCAAAAGCTCTTGTCCGCTGCCATCTTTTATGCGGATAATTCCGGATTCAATCGCTGGACCAACTGAATTTTCGTGAGTTTCAAAGTCTCCATGCTGCAACGTCGACATTCTCGGCCCTGCTTCAGTCTGACCATACATAACGAAGAATTTGCCACCATGACTCTCCTGCCACTTGTAAACCTCTCGCCGCAGTGTAACGTTTAACCGACCGCCAGCTTGTGTCATGCTAACAACGGTAGGAATATTCAATCTATCTAGGCGTAACCGACACATCATTTGATAGTGAGCTGGCACTCCTGGAAAATGTGTAGCGTTGGTCTTCCGTATAGCATCCCAAAAGCCTCGCTCCGTGATACTAGAAGAAGTAAATGAAACACTACCACCGACGGCCAAAACACTTGATATTACGGACCACCCATAAGAGTAATTAACACCCAAATGACCGACGGCAATATCATTTTTGCTAAGATGGAGAGCTTTTGCCACACTAAAAGCGTTCGACAGCACAGCATTCGTAGACAATCTTACAAATTTAGGGCTTCCTGTAGACCCACTAGTGGACAGTAATAAACATAGGTCATCATTTAATTTAGGGCTCGAGTAGTCGGTATTGCGAAGGGTTGCTGACTTGTGACTACACTCGATGATGAAAGCTGGATGATAGAGCTCCACAACCGCCTCAAAACTGCTTTTAGGCAATTTCGCATCCACCAAGATAACTGCATGCTTTTCATCTAAGCAAGCAACAATAGGGGCGACCATTGATGCATCCGCTGATGCACTAATCAATACGAGTTCTTTTCTGGAACTATTTAATTTCAGCTTCCAAGCTTGAATCTCATTAATTAGCGCTCCATAAGTTAAATGAAGTGCACCGTCTTGCCATACAGCGGGATCGTCAGTTGATACCAACGTATTCCAAAACGGGATTAATATACTCTCAGACAAGCATTGCTCCATCAACACCGATTGTTTGACCAGTAATGTATGAAGAAAGATCGGACGCCAAAAACAAATTCGCGTTAGCGACATCTTGTGGAAGACCAACTCTCCCCATTCCTATACTCGCCCGCCTAATTGCATCGATAGCAGGGTCTATATTTTTAATCATATCGGTAGCTATATAACCTGGCGCAACCGCGTTAACTCTAATGTTCTTGCCTGCCAACTCCTTAGAACTTGAAAGGGTTGCTCCTATAACAGCAGCTTTTGACGCGCCGTATACGACCTGACCTCTATTCCCATACCGCCCTATAATTGACGCAACATTAATTATACTTCCCCCACCAGACCTCTCCATAAGCCGAGCAGCAGCTTGGGTGAAGTTTATCACCCCTTTGACATTTGTATTAAGGGTATTGTCTATCGACTCCTCGCTGATCATTCCAATTAATGCATCGTCGAGGATTCCAGCGTTATTAACCAATACGTCCAATCGCTTATATTTCTTGAAGGCAAACTGTACGGCAGAAGTTGCAGTACTCGGATCACCTACATCACCAAATATCGTGTCAATGCCAACATTAAACTCTTCACTCAGCCGCTTAGCAAGGGCTGCAAAGGAAGCGTTATTTGAACGGCTGACGATAATGACATTTGCGCCAGATGCGGCCAAAGACTCCACAGTCGCTAAGCCAATACCTCTTGAACCACCTGTTACTATCGCGACCCTTCCATCAAGACTAATCACTTGAGTATTTACCCATAATTTCTAAAGCCTTCTGGAAACTACTTAAATCTAAAATGTCATCAGTATCAAACATGCAATCGAATTCTTCCTCGAGACCAGCCACGAGAGTCATATGCCCAATTGAATCCCAACCAGCACTTTCGTTATAAATCAACGATTTACGATCTACTGACTCGTCTAGCGAGAAAATAGATTTAAAGACGTTAAAAATTCTTTCTTCGTTCATTTCAATTATCCTGAATACGGGTCTCTAAAAAGTACTCTGTGAATAGCAGGATTGCCATTCACCAGAACACCATCTGGAGTGTTCGAAGCCAACACTGATCCAGAGGAAATTTTACTGTATTTCCCTAATTCTTTCCCTGGCAAAATTGTCGCTCTAGTGCCCAAAAACGAAAATTCACCACACACTGCGGAACCATTCAACGCCGAATAAGGACACAGCACACTCGATCGTCCAACCTGAGCGTCATGACCGATAGTTGAGTGTACGTTTAAAACTACGTTGGCACCTAGACTTGCGAAAGGCCCGACAAAACTAAACGGTGCGATTACGGTACCAGCACCAATAACAGCAGTCGAATCAACTCTGGCAAGTGGGTGAATTACTGTAAAAGGCAACAAACCTGCTTCGACACAGTCTTCATATAATCTTTGCCTAACAATTGGATCACCTACCGCCACAATAAACCGTGCAGGGAAATCAATTTCCGTTAACTTAGAGTAAAAGGTCACTTCGCCACCGATAACTTTTGCTATGTCGTCAGCACGACCTCCATTATCATCCAGGAATGACACACTTAGGTTATCAATAATCATCCCATCAGCAGCTTTTAAATCCCTGAGATACGAAACAATCTCCAAGCCAAGCCCACCGCAGCCATAAATTATTATTGGAGTATTGATCGATTCGTTAGTCATGCTGCACCGTTTGAATTGCTCATATATTTGTCGCTTATTTTAACCGACTAGTCACAGTAACAGTTGCTAATGAAGCACCAGTTGGAATAATGAGACGGAATCACAGCTGTTATATTATCGAAAATGCATACATCAGATTCAAATCAGCACACTGATTTAAACGTCGAACTTAAAAATATGTAAGTAACACCATTGCAAGTAATAATAGTCAATGTGCCTTACAACAACCAAAAAAGCTCAAACAAAATTTACATCAAAATTGTCTTCACAGTTACTTAATATAATTCAGGCAAAATCAATTCACTCTAAATACTTTAAATCCAACATGCATTAACAGCTCAGGAAAATGTAATGCAGAAAATAGCATCAACACTTTTATGCTGACTCAGGTTCCATAACCATCACCAGAATTAACTAAAAAGAATTACGTGAATTGCCTTGTTTATAAACATCGTATGCTGAAATCAGCATAGCAGTATCATTATCCTTTGCCACCCACCCCAACAGACGCTCCGCTTTTGAACAATCGAGCACGCAAGTCTCATCAGCAATAATATACTGCTCTGGATCCATCAATGGCTTGTTAATTCGATCAAGAATCTCCAGAACGAACTTAACAGCAAATGCCGGTGTAGGAATAAGAATAGAACGACTTCCTGCATGATTTATCAACGATTTTAAAAGTTGATTAACAGTCGGCGGATTAGGAGAGCCTAAATTAAACTCTTCATTCGGAAAATTATTTTCTACAGCAACGATACAAGCATCGGCACAGTCACTCACTGAAATAAACTGATAGAAATTCTTCCCGTTCCCAATTGTTGGAACAGGCAAGTTTTTATCAATTAATACAAAAAGCTTTTCAAGAATACCCAAGCGCCCCGGACCAATAATTAAGCGCGGTCGGAAAATAGTTATATTAAAACCCTTCTCCCGATATTGGGCACACAGCAGCTCAGTTTGATACTTCGCTTCACCGTAAGGACCAATGGGTACGCGCGGGTGGGTTTCAGGTCTTGGGTTTTCGAGTGTTTTCCCGTAAACCATGTCGGTTGTGTAGTAAACAAGATTCCGCAACAATCGACCTTCCATGAAATTCAACACATTTTTCGTCCCCACATATAGGGCTTGCCAAAAATAATCTTTACGCTCGGGTCGAGGCAAAATCGGCACCAACAACTTTGCAGCAAAATGATAAACCGTATCCGTGTCGGCTGTCTCAATTTGAGCAAAGTCAGCCTCAATGGTGACATCCATATCTATGTAAGACACACCAGGCAGGTCGTATATTCCAGAGGATGGTGTCTTGTTGTAGTCGCATATCAACACTTGCTCACCGCTTGCCGAAAGTTTTTTAGTCAGCTCAGTTCCTAAAAATCCATCTCCTCCAAATATAATATGTTTTGACATAGTCTTATTTAACTCTTAGCTACCAAAGAAACACCCGACACAATTAATACAACTCCAGCTATACGCCAGATATTGACGGATTCGTTCAGTACAAAATGACCGTATAACGTGATCAAGACAAACGACAGACCAAGAAACGGATATGCAAAACTAATATCAACTTTGGACAACACGACTAAGTGAGTGCCCATACTGATCACCATGACCACAAGACCCGAGACAACATACGGATTTAATAGAATGTTCCCCATCGCCCCAAGAACACCTGGCAACGAAATGTCGAATGGTGAAATCGTTGTCATGCCTTTCTTAAGCAATATCTGAGAACCGAAGTTTGTCAGTACCGTGAACAGAATGAGTGGTATGTAGCTCTGCATAGTGGGCTTCAAATAATGTGTAATGGGCAATCGTTGTAATTATAAACTTAAACGCTTGAATATTTTTTCTGGCACGGCCCTTATCACAAACATGATTAGCCTCCAATATCCGGGTGTGTATATTACGTCACTTTTTTTCTTTACCGCAGCGACAATATCTGCAGCAATAGCATCTGGAGAAGCCCATAAAAACCCACTATTATCCAGATGTGCTGTCATCGGTGTTTTGACAAACCCCGGCTTGACATCCAATACTGTAATTCCGTGCACCGCTAAGCGATTTCGCAATCCTTGTAAATATATCGAAAGTGCACCTTTCGCAGTGCCATACATATAATTTGAAGCTCGCCCCCTGTCACCCGCGACAGACGACACAACCACTAAAGTTCCTGATTTTTGCTTTTCAAGATCATTTGCAACTGGATGCAGTAAGTCAAGGATACTCAGTACATTTGTCTGAAGAGCCGCCTTCGCGTGTGACAGAGAGGCCTCACATTTTTTTTGCTCAGGCAAATTTCCATGGAAAAAGTACCAGATATCTATTGCATCATTTTCTTTTTTAATCAATTCGAAAAGATTCGCATAATTTGAAGGATCACTAAAATCTACGACGTGTGTTGAGATTGTAGCCTCACCTCTGCTGCGTATGTCTGAGGCGACTATATCCAGCTTCGTTGAATCTCTGGCGCAAAGCACAAACCGTATTGCGTGAGGCGCATGTAACCGACAGGTTTCTTGTGCAATAGCGGATGTTGCGCCAAATACGACTACTGTTTTTTGAGTGCTAAGAGTACTCATGAACTTACACGCCTCCAGAAATCAGACGACATACCTGGGTCTATCATGCTCGAAAACTCTCTATGTTTTGGATAGTATTGCCTGAATGCATCTGCACACATCAATCGATCTTTTGCAGGATAAACTGAACCACCCGCTTCTCGCACTATCAGATCAAGCGAAGCTATCAGCTGTTTGGTTCGCTGTCCTTTGTTTGGAAAATCAAGAGCGAGACAATAACCAGGACGAGGAAATGATAACAATCCTGGCGACTGCACAGACCCGAATTCTTTAAGAACGGCTAGAAATGACGCAGAACGTGCTTTAGTTATTAATTCAAGAATGGATCTAAGGTCGTCTTTACGATCTGTTGGAACGACAAACTGATACTGAAAAAAACCTCTAGAGCCATACATCCGATACCAGTTACGCAAATTGTCCAAGGGGTAGAAATAGCTTCCAATCGGCGCATTAGAATTTCTGGGAGCCATCTTATTTTTGTAAAAATATAAGGTATTGAAATAT
This sequence comes from Candidatus Azotimanducaceae bacterium, assembly GCA_047629195.1. Classification (GTDB taxonomy): domain Bacteria; phylum Pseudomonadota; class Gammaproteobacteria; order Pseudomonadales; family Azotimanducaceae; genus UBA4582. The sequence goes on along the minus strand of JBLHWY010000027.1, from coordinate 21,182 downwards.
TTAACAAATAAAGGACTGAGCGTCGACGAAGGTAAATTAAACGGTATCGACAAACCTGGCTTAGTAAGCTTAAAGTCTTCGGTGTCCGAATTGTTAGGGCCGCTGTGGTCAGCACCATAAAACAAACCTCGGCCAAAACTACCACCACCAGCCGCGCAGTCTAACCACGCGACAGAATACTCGAAGGCGTCTTGCTTAGCGCTGCTGATTTCATAAAATTCATCAAGGCTGCGAAAAGGTATTGTTTTTACAGACATCAAGCCAGACTTGACAGGTATTAAGGAAAATTTCGCCCAACTAATATATCCCGTTAAACCCAGACCACCGATTGTTGAGTTAAAGAGGAGCGTATTCTCAGAGGCAGAACAGTGAGTAATGCTACCATCAGTCCGTAGAATTTCCATCTCCATGACATGACACCCAAACGTACCACGCTTATGGTGGTTTTTTCCGTGCACATCATTGCCTATCGCGCCACCAACTGTGACAAATTTTGTACCAGGCGATACCGGTAGAAACCAACCTTTCGGAACACAAAGATCAATAAGCTCTGCAAACGTAACTCCTGACTCACAGGTCACCGTACCAGCTTCAACGTCAAAATCGATAATATGATTTTGATGCTGACTATCCAGCACAACTCCTAAACCATTAAGGCAAGTATCTCCGTAGCTTCTTCCATTGCCAAAGGGTAAGTAAGTCTGCTGATTATTAAAGGAGACTGATGATCGCCACGCTGGTGAGATGCTTGATTGGGGAACATTGGGGGTATAACCCCAACTCTTATAGCGTTTACTCATTTGACGTCATGCCAGCACAGAGAGAGAGAATACAAATGCGATACCAACCAGAATTATAATACTAGTACGATCTCGCAAACCAAAAACGATTGGATCCTCATGCATATTCCCTCGTGAGGTAATAATCCACAGCCGACCAATCCAATACAGCAAAAGAGGGCAGATAAACCAGAGAATCTCAGGAATATTGTAAATACTGGAGACTTTAGAGCTGTTGATGTATAGCGCAATGACCAATATTGATATATAGCCTGCGGAAATTCCAGCACTAGTTAGCATATTGATGTCTGAGGTCTCATAGCCTCTAGCTGAAGGATTACTTTTATTCTCTCTCTTTATGTTCTCGAGCTCTGACACACGCTTTGCAATCGCTAGACTAAGAAAGAAAAACATTGAAAATGCAAGTAACCAAAAAGACCACTGAGCTCCAACCGCAAGTGTGCCAGCAATAATTCGAAGAGTGTGCAGCGCAGCAAGCACACACACATCCATAATGACCATTTTTTTAAGCACAAATGAGTAAAGTAAAGTAAGGACGAGATATGCGGCCAACGCTAGGACGAACAGAGAAGGCAATACCAAACACAACATCAAAACGCATATTAAAAGTGCCCCTACGGCAGTGGCTGCTTGTTGTACCTGGATTTCTCCCGAGGCCAGTGCGCGTTTTGACTTCGTTGAATTTTGCCGATCAGATTCGATATCTAACATATCGTTAATCATGTAGGTCATCGAAGCTAGAAGACTAAATGCTATAAACGACAAGCCTATGGTGACTAAATCTGACCATTCGGAAAAACGGTGATCAAGAAAAAATGGAACGAACAAGAGGAGGTTTTTTGACCATTGATGCACTCGCGCAAACTTTAACCACGTACCAATCGTCGGGCCTTTGACAGTGAATATCTGGTCCGTTGAAAAACGCGCCTGCACTTGCTTCGCAAAATCTGCGTTGGCAGTGACAACGGAAGCGTTTTTCGCTGACTCCCACACATCGATATCAGCCTGTTCATTTCCGATATAGTCGAAGCCACTCTCACCATAATGCTCTACCAGGGCTAACCGTTTAGTGTTGCCCGTCAAGTTTTTGCTCTCATCAGATGCCATTACTGAATCAAACGCTTTCAAGTGATCGTCAACCAAAGCCGCTATCTGGACATTTGCGCCTGTAACCAAAACCACTTTACGATGAGCCCTCTGACCCTTAATGTAATCGAGAACATCCTGGTTATAGGGGAGAGTGGACGCATCCAAGGTAGCTAACTTAACAATTCCATCCTTAAACGCTGCCTTACTCTTTGCCAGCAGCCTTATGGAGGCTAATGTTTTAAAAGGCGCCAACTTTAGAGCCTTTAAAAATGACTCATGCAAGCTGTCGCAACTGATCAGAGTCCCGTCGAGATCGACGCAAAGAGGGAGATGTTTCGCCATATCTATTTAATCAAAGCAGACGTGACCTTGTGCGAAGGAACACGCCAAATGAATATTATAAACGATCGTTGTAAATGCTTAAACGTGAAGTATTACCCAAAATGCAGGTATACCCGAAGTTGTAGCATGAACCTTTTTTGAAGCAACTAATTAATCTAATCTGCATTTTGACTTTTTTGGTGCTCGCTTAGGGCCGAATTTGTGACATTTTTGGTTTCCTGGACACTCAAATTGACGCTTTCAACCAACCGTAGAGTAGGCGTACATGAGTTGATTACAAAAATTGCAAAAAATTGAAGACACATCTCTTACTCGCTAGTTAGCTGATCGTTATGATCACGTGCAAAACGAAGATATCGATATATCAGTCACTCATGCACAATAAAAACAAGACAATTTTATAGCAGCTATCCAAATGGGCAGGCAGCAAGCTAGAAATGTTAGACAGTTTTTGTGATCACCAGATAAATTTGCGGTGCTAATTGGAACTATTAGCTGGCAAAAGCTAAGCCTTTCGCCAGATCACATGAGAGCGAAGCATGCACACCGAAATATAGTTGTACAGAGGAGTTAGATGGTGTTTGAGAACGACCCTAAAACAGGAGGCGCTCTTCCGAGTGGCGCTTGTTTCGTTCATAGATCCGCAGCCATATACCTCACTAAATCGTGTTGTGAAGACCCCATTGAAAACGGTCTATTTGCGCCAAGGACGCACCTACCAAATCGTTGTCAGCTTCCAGCCCAAAGCGCCTGACACTAACGCCGAGGGGAATGTAAGAGCCTCAGCGGTAAGGTCACAACTGCGCCCGCACAGCCTACGACTAGCGAAGCTCAGAATAGCTAACATTGAAAGTCACCTCTGCTTTATCTTTACAGCCACTCCAGGCGATTCCACGTTGAACAGCTACAAAAAGACTAAAGGCGCCTAACTAGCATCGTTCGCTGTATTTCAAATTCGTTCAGAAAACCCCTAACCTATGTCGGGCTCAGTTTACGGCGGTGGTGGCGGTGGTGGCGGTGGTGGCGGTGAGCTCGCAGCAGAGTTCTTTGAAAACAACAAACCGGCCAACAAAGGCGACGCATATGCCAGCTTGACAACTGATCCACGCTTTCCCAAGTCGACTAAATCATCTGAGCCAGCTACCCCTACTGGTTTTTCATTCACTTGCTGTTTATCCAATTTGGTTCGCCCCGGATTACTCGTCTCGTAGAGCAGAATAGCACGCTTTTTATGCAATCAAATTTCCAAACGAAATGCTTGAGAGCCACAGCACAATTTATCACTATTTTTAGCAAAACTCATTGACTGTCGTGGGATTGATACACACGGATATAGTCAATAACAAGCTCTGCCGGTATTACTTCCGGATCCAGCGGCACCGAGTTAAAACTACCACCTACCGCTAAATTCGCCAAAACATACATGAGCTGGTAGGCCTCCGCCGTTTCAGCAACGCTATAGGCCAGCTCGCCATCGACATACCAATGAATGGAGTTATGTGTCCATTGAACTCCAAAGGTGTGAAAATCTTCGGAGAACGAAGGTGTGTCTGGCGGCAGTAAGGTCTTGTCACTGACACTGATCAAAGTCCCATTCGTATCGCGATAATGATAACTGTGATGTACTTCACTGGTATTTTCTCCTAAGATTTCCATCACATCAATCTCTGGAGTAGACCCAACATAAAACATATTCAACAACCAGAACGCTGGCCACAATCCATCTCCTTCGGGCACCTTCGCTCTAATTTCAGCGTATCCGTTAACAAAGCGAAATGATTCACGTGATGTAATGATTCCAGAGGTATATGCAGGTGTTTCATAATCATCGCGAAACCAGCTAACAGGATTTTCAACAAAGTATTGATCGTCTTTAGAGGGCTGAACCCTGGGCATATCTCCCGACTCAGCTGCTGTTCTAGCGGTTATAGTTAATAGTCCAGTGTCAGGTGTTGCCCCCCCAGACAAGCTGAAAGGTGTGTAATCAGAAGAAGCGTCAGCGCCCAAGGCATCAACATAATATTGTTGTTCATTATTGATTACCTCAAACGGTCCCCACACAAATCGTGTGCTCCATTTGCTAGCGTCGAGAGAGTTTCCAGTAAATTCATCGTTGAAAACTAACTGATAATTATCAAGGTCGACCGGTAGACTTTGTTTTTTCTGGTAAACGTGTATGTAGTCCACCTCAAACTCTGCAGGAAAAGCGGTCTCCGGTGTCGGGGTGCCCGGCCAACTGCCGCCTACTGCCAGATTAAGTAATAGATACATGGACTGCCCAGCAATAATGTAGTCAGCTTCCGTTATACGTTTGGTCTCCATGCCATCCACATACCAAATAATTTGCCCAGGCTCCCAGGCAACACCATAAGTATGAAAATCAGCCGAAAAATCGGGACCTATTGTTTTATAAGTAGGGGTCGACACCGCCTTCCAGTCCTGTTCTGGCAAAAAGTAGTGATAAGTGTGGTGAACCTCATTTCGATTCTGTCCTAAAAACTCCATTATGTCGATTTCAGGTATGCGTTCCACATAGTGAACGGGAAGCAACCACAAGGCTGGCCATAACCCCGCACCTGCAGGTACCTTTGCTCGCGCTTCAACATAGCCGTGAGAAAAACGAAATGTTTCGTAGCTTGTCAGAATACCTGATAGATAGTTAACTTCATCGGGGTTGTAATCAGGGTTGAAACGATACTCTAGGTAATCTCGCCAAACAGGATCATCTTCATCAGGTCGTAACGGTGGTTGCAGCGACGCCGTAGACTCCACTGCAGTTATCTTCAACGTGCCTTCTTCGGTTATTAAAAATGGGTCGTAAGCAAAACCTTCATGCAATCCCATAGAGTCCACATAAAACTGCTCTTCAGAATTGATTGGTAGATAGGGGCCCCACAATAGTCCGCTATTCCACTTATCTGAGCTTAAAGGCGCTGTGAAATCTTCTATAAATATCGGCTCGTAACCAGACATCTGCGGCTCTGATGGCACTTGCTTGGTCGAAGATAGCAACAGACGGCTCTCAGAAGACCCGCTATGCGCCGCTGGATAGGTATATAGCCAAAATGCATCCCACGGTTGCAGAACACTGGACTCAGTAATAGCTTCATACCCAATCGCTGGCCCAACGTACCGCCAGGGATTAGGTGCGATCAGCGCGGGAGACTTAGCAGCCGTGGCCAAGCTACACCCGGTCTCGCATCTTCCAGCACCAAACACAAAGCGCGCTTGATCGAACTCAAATGGAAGATCCTGATTGTACCCGACCATGTTCCATGCTCCGTGGTCCGGATGAGTGGATAACGAAGTGTTATCACATCCACCAACAGATGCACAACCAACCTCCGGAGCAAGAGTCACAGCGGGCGTCGAATCAGGAACATCTATCCACACGTCAGTACCCGTTCTCTGGAGAATCCAAAAACCGCGACCAGATGTGAACGACTGGTTTAACAGAGGCAAATAGTAGGCCCCAGGAGATGTTTCAGTAGGCGGGTTCCAACCGTAGATCACCCAAATTGTGCCGTACCCGCTAACTGGAAGGTCATCGCCGAAAAGCTCACCAACAGTAGGACTGTTTGACGAATCAGCCGGAATCGAAACCATTTGCCATTGATTGTTGGGAATCAGTTTTGCTGGTGCGGCAACAGCATTAAGTGATAACAATAGAAAACTTGCGCATACGAATAAACGTGACATCAAAAACATGAATTTCTCAACGGTACCCATTATGCTGGCTGACCAGCCAAGTCCATCAGTAGTGGTAAGACTTCTTCAAGTTTACTAAACGTGAGTTCATAGCAGCATGACGCGTCCACAAATTTTACCAACGCCTCTAAATTGGATGGTTTAACCGGCTGCTCTGTGCTGCTGCCACCTTCAAGTAGCTTTCGCAGCATACCCGGGCGGCCAGCAGGTGTTAAAGAAGCGCACTTGATATCAGGATCATAGCGAGGAGATATGATGTTCCGACAGGCAACTGGAACGTGTTGTATTTGACTGCCCTGCGGTGGCAGGTACTTTACACGGCTCGGTGGAACACCTGCAAACACTTGAGTTGCCAAGGCAGGACTCATTTGCTCGACAACTGACCAAGAACCCTCTTTCAGGCAAATAGGGATGCAGACTGGCGTTAAGTATTCTCCCGAATCATTTAATGCCACAGTATCGTCAGCCAGCAGTTTGAAGCCGTTATGTATGAGATACGATGTCAGGGTTGATTTGCCGCTACCCCCAACTGCTGGAAAAATGAAGGATTCATCGCCGAATGCCACGCAACCCGCGTGAATAAGAAACGACCAAGGTCGACTGTGCAGCGCAAGCAGGTTAATTTGCTGCAAGCATAGCAACGACGCTCCCAGCTCAGTATCACTGCGATCCAGAATTTGTTCCGTCGGAACTTTGCCAGCCGCCAAATCGAAAGGTGTTGAGGGCACAATAAGATACCGATTGTTCTCGTAAAACACAGCTAATGAGAATATGAGCAACTCGGATTCGAGTATACCAACTGGTTTTCGTAACAGGAACCATTGCTCCAGTTGCTGCAAAACCAAGGCAGATTCAGAATACACACGGATTCTAATACCAGGCAAATAAACGTCAATATTGGACTTGGATTTTAACGCTCGAGATACAGTGCCACCCGAATCAGCACAATAATCCGCCATAGCCTGTGACATGACTTCGGGGAGAGTTGCTATCTGCTCCGAAAATTTAAGATAGTCGGCCTTTACAAGCTTTTCAGGCACGCCAAAACCAAAAGCTAGCGTGGCCAAGTCGTTGTCCGTCTCGCTGCCTGAGCAAAGTAGGCGCCAAAACTGCCTGCCTATATCATCGGTTACGAACACCTTGTTGCCATCGGTGTCCAGGCACACAAACTGACCATCTAGTGGGTAACAATGAAAAGGTAGTTCCATGGTGAACGAAGAGGGTCTGCGAAAAAACATCTTTCTAGCCTACACCACAAGCCAGCTAAAGATTCCTCGAATTGGAAAGCAATTATTTCTAAATAATTAATTATAACGGCTTGTTTCTCTCCATCTTCTCTATGTCACTGGGGGTGAATTCCATCAACTCATTAAACGCCTGCTACACAAGCTCAGCCGCAATGCTTTCGTGTTGTCGTGCTTTTGTGTTGTCGTACTAGACAACCAGTCATAACTACGAATAGCGAGTAGCTAATTCGCTTACACAACCCACTACGTGATTGATTTCTTCGATGGTCATAGAGCTATAAATAGGCAGTGAGACCGTGGACAACCATAGGGATTCAGCACCTGGATAGTTTTCAGCCCTAAATTGAAAAGCTTCCTTATAATAAGTGAGTTGGTGAAGCGGCTTGTAGTGCACAGATACGCCCACTCCAGATGTTGCTAGCGCCTCAATAAACGTATTTCGTGATACCGAAAGATCCTCACTTACGAGCACAGGAAATAGATGCCAACTATGTTCATCCACACCGCATGTACGCCTCATTATTGATAAACCCGGATGATCACTGAATGCCTCCGTGTATGCTGTTGCTATATCTCGCCGAATCACCCGATTTGCCTCGGCTCTTTCCAGTTGAGCTAGCCCCACTGCTGCGTTCAGATCCGGCATGTTGTACTTGAATCCCGGTGCGACAACATCGTATTCCCACATATTGCGGCGCCCTGTGTAGCGCTCCCATACAGGTCGATCAAAACCGTGCAAACGCATAATACGCATACGCTCTGCAAGTGCGTTTGAATTTGTTACGACCATGCCACCCTCGCCGGTGGTCATTGTCTTGTTTGCGTAGAAGCTGAAGCAGGTCACGTCACCAAAATTACCAACATAGGTACCGTTTAAACGAGTTGGGAACGCGTGAGCTGCGTCTTCGACCACAGCTACACCTTGAGCTTTACATAGCGCCGAAATTCCTCCACCGCTACCATCATCCATCTCAGCCGCCTGCCCACCGTAATGTACAATCATCATTGCTTTGGCATCTGGATGCTTTCGTAAAGCATTTGTAGCGATTTCAACACTGACTAGGCTGGTGGTAGGGTCTACATCCATCAGTACAGGCTCTGCCTGTAAATAACGAATTACTTCAGCTGTCGCGGTAAAGGTCATAGATGGCAATAGAACCTTGTCCCCCGCTTTAATACCGAGGGCCTCAAGTGCCAGGTGCAGACCAGATGTACACGAATTCACCGCAAGGGCATGTTGCACACCAATGTGCGATGCAAAACGGAATTCGAGTTCCTGCGCCTTGGATGCAGTGGTTAACCAACCGCTTTCCAAAACTTCTTTAATGTAGAGAAGCTCGTTTCCCGAGCAATCTACCCGCGCATAGGGCACATTCATTTTAGATTGCTGTTGTGGCAAGCCTTGTTTCATTAATGTATTCAAAGCCTTACCAACTGTTTGAGCGTTCGACCGAGAATCATGACATCCACAGCCAATGAGACCTCCCTAACGTAGTGCTGCGCCAACTGCAACTTTCGAGGTAAAATTGAATCACGATAATAGACGATGGGGTCGGTGGCGGTTTGAAGTTGCTTTTCCTCATCGAAAAATGTCAACGACGCAAAGTCAGTCAGACCCGGACGAACCGACAATGCTCTCTGCCAATCATCGTTATCAAATTCTACCCACTCTGGAACCTCAGGCCGGGGCCCTACCAAAGACATATCGCCTTTAATCACGTTCCACAATTGGGGAAGTTCATCCAGCTTCGTGATTCTGAGAATCTTACCTATCGCAGTCTGATGATCTTTATCACCAAGTCTAAATCGTGCTTCATCTGAACTAGAAGCCTGTTTCATAGATCGAAATTTGTAAAGAACGAATGGATTGAAGGACATTCCGACTCGCTTTTGAGCAAAAACAATAGGCTGCCCTTGCACAACCCAAAGCACGATTGCAATTACTGTCATCAAGGGAACTAAACACAGCAAGGCAATACCAGCCAAAAGCAGGTCTAGCACTCTCTTTCCACCTTGCCTATAGACCATCATCGCACTTTACCTTCATACATAATAACTGTTGCCAGCAGTGTCGCTACGCAATGATACGCAATTATTTACGCCGAGCTCGGCGATAAGCACGATTAACCGCGTAGCGTATCAAACTTATCGGAATCTCAAACCATTTTCTGTCACCGTACAAAGACCGCAACCAACCTGGTGTAATCAGGAAGCGCAACTGGCGGCGACATTCCGCCTTGAAGCGCAGCCACCGAACGTATCGCTGGCCTGCCCTCGCTAAGCGATTGAATCTTTCGATCCCCTTACGTTCATTCTCTGTCAGGTCTGACCACACCTTAATCGATTGCGCCGTTTCTGAGGAAACAAGGTTCACAAAACTGGCTAGCAACGGCTCTGTCACAGTACCTTCAAGCATAACTCTTAACTGCTGTATTGCCCAGTGAGTCACCTTGGCATCCTGCTGGGCCATGGCGGCAATATCATAAATGTGACGTAAATCCACTGTCCCAGTGTAGTAGGCAGCATCTTTTATGTGGGAATGGTAGAAAGTGTGTGCAAGATTAAATAATCGCGTTTCTCTAGTCTGTGTAGCTGTCCAAGTATCGTATCCCTCAGCATCAGTTGATCGTTTGCTCAAGAGACTAGCCGAATTGTTAAGATAGTCACTCAATGGCTTATTGCCTTCGACGATGCAATAATGCAATTCAATCAGGATATTGCCGCCAGACTCAATTATTCCAGGTAATTGGTACCCCGCTATGAGTGAATTATTACGATGCTCAGTGGGTTGCAAGGGCGCATAGTCTATGTCACTGAATAGCTGTTTGGGATCATTGACGTTGCTTATTTGCAGATACCCCGTATCACTCATAGCTGCCAGAGCGTCGGGTATTTGGTCTGGGGGTACATAAACATCAATATCACTTACGATACGCTCCAGCTTCGGATACACGCCTTCGAGAAGAAGAGTAGTTCCTTTGAGTGGCAGATGAGCCACACCTGCAGATTTTAATATGTCAGAAAGACGTTGCCAGGATGCCAGCAGTTCTTCATTACGCTCAGCGTTCGCCCGCATTATCCAGCGCAGTGCCGCAGCGGGCTCATCCGGCACCAAAGGCATCAGTGCCGCCTGGTGCAGCGCAGTGCACAGTAAGGGAGTAACAAGGTTATCACCTGCCACCTGCATAACAACCATCCAGTCAAGACCCGAATATTGCTGCTCTAGGTGCTTAGCCTGCAACTGCATTGCCAATGCATCTTTAACGAATTGATAAGCCAAGAACGATGCACCGACTGTCCGATTGTCAGTGATCACGGCCAATCCAGACTAGCCTGTGAGAGCGAAGCAAAGGGATTGAATTAAACACGGTATAAACCGACGGGTGAACCCGACACACAAGCCGGGCTATAGGCGGTGCAAGCGTAACTTTCCGACTGAGAAAATTTCCTTGCGGAAAAAGACGCTTTACATCAGCCAACGAGAGTCCAAGCACATCACTATTTTGCGGATTATTCCAAGCAAAGTCGTACCATAAAATACCGCCACCTGGCTTTAGCCACGACCACATGCGCGCAGCCAACTGCTCGCGCAACGTTTCGTCCAAGATAGAGGAGAAAACAACGCTCTGCTGTATCAGGTCGAATTCGCCTTCTTTAAACGGTAGCTCAACGGCATTACCTTGCATCAAAGTCACCGCCGCTGGTAGAGTTTCGCGTGCCAGCGCCAGGCGTTGCGGCAGTAGATCATTGACAACCAGTTGTGACGGATTTACACCCATTGCTATTAGCCAGCGTCCACTCTTGCCAGACCCACCGCCAATATCCAACGCACGTGTTCCGGCATGCAAACTAACGTTGGCCCGCTTCAGGAGGTTAATAATACCTCTATCGCGTTCTTGAACGGTGTAGAGATAACTTGGCTCAAAAACTGAGTATCTTGCATCATTGTCGATATCCCGTTGACTATATACATAGTCAATACGATTTAATTCCGCTTGTTCACGCTTGTTCATCACGGATACCCGGCAAATTCAGTAAATACGTCCGACAGGCAGACTATGTACCATGTTACCCAGAATGCCTACAGGCTGGGATATTATACCGCTCAAAATCGCACTAGAATTCTGTATGTCCAAACGAAATTTGCCAATCGAAGATACGAATACCAAGCTGCCATTTGTCAGTGTGATTGTGCCCGTATACAACGAAGTCGCCTTCATAGAGCAAACGCTGAATTCAATTATTGCTCAGGACTATAATCCGTTTGAAATGGAGATTCTAGTGCTGGATGGCGGTAGCACCGACGGCACAATAGACTTAATCAAACGCATCGCTTTGCGCGATTCTCGAATTCACCATCTGCACAATAGCGAGGGCACTGTGCCCTATGCCCTGAATATAGGAATCAAGCAGGCAAACGGTGACGTCATTATGCGCATGGATTGCCATTCTGATTATCCGCCTCACTACATCAGCCGTCTTACGCAAAGCCTTTATGAACTAAATGCTGACAATGTCGGTGGAGTCTGCTTAAGCGTGCCCCCTGACAAAACTTCACGTAGCGAAGCAATTGCCGTGGCCCTGTCTAGTCGTTTTGGTGTAGGCAACTCTGACTTCCGTATTGGAAGCTCTACTGTCAAACAGGTCGATACCGTGCCGTTCGGTTGCTACCCAAGGGCGGTGTTTGACCGAATAGGACAGTTCGATACAGACCTGACTCGCAACCAAGACGATGAGTTCAATGCACGACTGACCAAACAAGGTGGCAGAATTTTTTTGGTGCCCGATGTTCAGATACGCTACTACACCCGCGATTCACTTTCAAAGCTTGCACGCATGTTCTTCCAATATGGCTTATTCAAACCCTTGGCCAATATCAAAAGCGGGACGTTGTCCAGCTATCGGCAATTAGTTCCTTGCCTGATGATTCTGGTATGGATTGGAAGCGCCATGGCTGCTTTGTTTTCATCGATTAGCCTGATCGTGTTCATCTCGAGCCTGTTGTTGTATGTCTGCGGTATCTGCGTAGCCAGTGCAATTCAAATAATCCCCACCCATCGTTGGCGCAGTCGGGCCTGGTTGCTGGTGGTATATCCATTATTACATATACCCTATGGGAGCGGTTACTGCCTCGGACTAGTGTATTTGCTCATTAAACACCGCACAATCAAAAAGCCAAGTCTTTCGCGGTAGCACAGGAGTATTGTAAGCCTCATCGGAATTAGTGACACTCCTTACTCAACGGCCATCAATGTGATCAACTGCGCCAGAGTCCTTCGATATGCCTGCCGATCAAGACACTCAAACCAATGATAAGACTTGACCCGACCAGGGTCACAGCGGCCACACCTAGCAGTGTTGTCTGCCACGATAGTGTGAACTCATTCCACAGCAAGACCATCGGATAATGCATCAGGTACAAAGTGTACGATACCGGTGATAGCGCTGCCAACGCAGAGAAGACACGATTGCTCGATCCGCATTGCATTGGAAATCTTGTTGCTAGAAAAAGTGCAAACGCCAAACCAAAAACATACTGGTTGACACCACTAAATTCCAAAAGCGATGCAATCAGTACAAGAAGCGTTAAGACAACAGAGGGCAATTCTAGAATAGAAGCCCAGCGCGTAGATAAATCTCGGTGGATAAAAAAAATCAGTGCAATACCAGCTCCTGAAAGCCATACCACAAAACCATATAACCATTTACTAGTTGGGACTTCAAACCGAAACCCTACGATGCAGACAACCAGCAAGAGACATAGACACCGAATCGGATACCAACGCATAAGTAGCAGTAGCGCACCAGCCATATAAAACCAGAATTCATGCGCCAGACTCCATAGTGGTGCATTAACCCAAGGAGCTATCACGCCCAGGCCCATATCCTGAATAAAAACGAGGGCACCAAACCATTGACTTGCCGTTAGGTAGTTTGCATACCCGTTGTTCAAATTAGTCAGAGCAGCATAGGAAAAAAATGACACTATCAATGCAACAATCAACGGCGGCAATAATCTGCGTAATCGATCAATAACGAACACACGAACATCAAATCCGCGCACCGACTCATTGGCGGCGCGCCTTAGCAAAGAGCCTGCTATTAGAAACCCACTAACGACGAAAAATGCCATGACAGCATGGCTACCCACCTTGAGAATCAAATTGCCAGGCAACCGACCCCATTGGTCCCACCAGAAATAAGCCGCGTGACTAAAAAATACTAGAATTGCACTGCCCCCCCTGATGACATCCAGCAGATCGATCTCTCTGTCCTTAACGACCACCGTTGATCCTGAAGCTATGGCTGGCAAACTCCCAGCTACTGATCAGGTAGAGGTGGAAGACCAATGTCGGCACTTTGCTCGTTCGGATCATTCGGACCGCCGGGAAAGCTAAGCGGTGGTGGCCCTCCAAGGTTTCCGGTGCGTCTCTGTTCTTCGGGTACAAAATACCGCTCAGCGTCCGTAATCGGATAACTATTTGGCACCTCAACAACTGAATCACCAATGTGCACTACAACACCCAAGACACTGGGAGTAACAGCAGGGGTATCACTGAATTGTTCAATCGGTGCTAGCAGGTCAAGTTCTTCGGAAGGAGTTGCTAGCAGTTCTGAACCACCAGATTTTACACGAAATGGAGATTGAACAGACTCACCAGTTTGGTTTGGTTTCAGAATGTCAACGTCTACCGAGACAATTGATTCCATTTGATCGACAGATTCGTCAGACACACTGCCATTGGTCAAAAGCTCGGCTTTTTCCGTTATTTCGATTCGATCATCGATCACAGCACTTGCGGTGGATCTAGGTGTTGAAAGGAGGTGATAAGCGCTAAAAAGAACAACAATCGCCACGAACAGAATAGTCAATTTCTTGGTCAACTTCTCACCTACTAGTCAAGTTAGCATCTACTAACTAGTTTACCCAATTGGTACTGCTTGCGGATTGAACTATCCACTAAAACCGTGTCAGTAATGCAATCAGAAAAAGTAAAATCAGCACACCAGATGCCAAACAGCTAGCCAATAGGGACACAACCCCCGAACGGCTAAGCATTATTATTTTGAAGGCACTTTCTGCCAGCAGTCCAACCAACCAGGCACCACCGGCCACTACAGCAAGGTCCAGTGACGGCTGTAAGCGCCAGCTGAGCGTAAATAGAATAGATAAGGACACTACCAAGCCCAGACAACTACCTGTCAAATCAACCCATCTACTGCCCTTGAGTACCAACAGGTAGCGCGCAGCCACACTAAGACTCCATAAATACAGCCCTGGCCAAAGCCAAAGCATCAGCTCAGAGGCACCAGGGTACTTGTCTCCATAAATAATACTAACTATCAGCGGGCTTGCAACCATGCCAATTAAACTTAGCGCTCCTACCAACAGACACACAACTATTATTTTTTGCGTGACCAATGATCTAAAATTGGCTGAACTACCCGATTCGTGAGCCCGCGCAAGTGACGGCATGAAAGACAATGCAACCGCAATGGCGATAAACCCAGCCTGAGATACCAGAGTGTGGGCAGCACCAAACAAGCTGACATCTCTTGTCGATGCTACCAGAGACAGCGCAATGAGCATCACTCGCTGATTAAGTGACATCAATAGAAATGATGCACCTGTTGGCATAGCTAGTTTGCACAATGCAATAGAGCTAAGTGCACTTTCAGATATGTTTTTGTCCATATCCTTTTGATTTATTATCGCTTTAACTTTAGACAAAGACAGCGACCTAAATAAGGCGCCAACCACAACCACTCTAATTACATTGGCTAACAGCCAGATCAGGAGCAGCGCTGTCAATCCTTGGCCAAGCCACAAACAGAATGCCATCCCGCTTGTACAGAAAAATTTCCACGTCACCAGAACAACAGCATCTTGATCTAAACGTTCATGAGCTCGTAAATACCAATGCAGTGGATCTGTGCTCGGTTGACTTACCGCAATGAGGAAACACAATGTGACCTGCAAACCGGTTAGAGCCGGAATCGGCAACAGCAGGAGGATTGGCAGCATTACAGTGGAAAAAATCATTTTGCCCTTTAGACTTCGTATCAGGACGCTAACCGGTTTTGATGTGGTCGCAAACGCTGACATAGCCCACATGCGCAAGCCAAAGTCGGAACCATGCTCGGCAATCGCAACCACAGCCATCGCAGTTAGGAATGATACAAAATAGTTCTCTGATGCTAGCCTGCCCATCAACGTGATGAGCAGAATCTGAAACACACCATTGGCGATCGACATGGTCGAATTCGAAGCCATATTGATACCGAATCGCCTTGTGCTTATCAAATTCATTGGGGCAGGCGATTTATCCGGCAACGGGCTGCTAGCAATGAGCGCTGCCCCCCCAAGTGTGGATACAAAAATCTAGTTGCATTTAGGATAGCGGACCATGTTACCTCTATGGCTGATATTTCAGTCTAATATTTGCATCATTATTCTAAAACGGTCAAGTAATTCCTCGCAGAATCCCAATGGGCTTTACAATTATTCAAGGCATATACATTTCAGCTGTCAAAACAATGGCCAGGTCTATCGGCGATCTCAGTGCAATTGAGCACCACGAACGCGGATTTATAAAAACACATGGGGTACGAGGCTGATGCGCATTAAACAGTTACCTGCTCTAGTCTTCGGAACTGAGCTTGGGCTGGTTACTATAGGCTACCTGTTAACCACAGTAGTAAACGTATACCAGGGACTGGGAGCATCAGCTTACGCCGTTTTAGTGGGGTTGGTACGCCCCAAATATATCCCCTATATACTAATACTCCTGTCAACCATCCAGGACGGCCCGGGTTTGTACAAACATCCCAGATATGCAGCGTTTGGCGTTCTTACAGCTTTACTGTTCGTACATATGATCTGGAATCTGGCAACATATTCCCGACTTCGCCAGCGCGCGTTGGGCACAAGATTCACCACGATTATCCTACTTGGCATGACAGTGGTTATGTATGGCTTCCTTATCTCCTATTTAATCGATGCATACACGTTAAACAAGCTGATTCAACCTACCAGACCGTATACCCTTGTTGCAGCGTTTAACTTGATTATGATCTCGGCTGCTGCCATGTCCCTTATGGTACTAGCCGATGATCGTTACCGGCTACGTAATTTGTTTGTGGTTTCGTGCGTGAGTTTGTGTTACCTGCTCGTTGTTGCACTAATACAAATGCTGACCGACCCAACGGCATTGCACTCGATTTATCTAATATCGTCAGGTGCTTTTAACTACGGGGCTCAAATGAGTGCCAGCAATGTCAACGGTTTTGCGCGTATTGCCAGTGCACTTGAAACACCCAATGCGTTTTGCCTTTCTGTTGCCTTTATTATAATGATCATGTACCACGCAACTCAAAACGAACCTAAACGTCTAGCACTTCCAATATTTTTGGTAATAATCAGCTTACTAATCGGTTTGATTACATTATCAAAAAGTCAGTTAGCCTATTTCTTTGTCATAGCAGTGCTGGTATTTGTCTTACCACGCCAGCAACGATTTCATATTGTTGCATTGACAGCTATCACCATCACTGCACTGATCATCATGTATTTCGGCAACATGCTGGTAAATTATGCCAACGTCTACCTCCGGATTGGCACCTTGGTAGACAGTACACGAGGAACTATGTGGATAACAGTGCTGGAGAGGATGACCTACATCGACTGGTTATTCGGTCGGGGCTACAGTCATTGGGAAGAACTCTTTACTGACGTATACAAATACAAGAGCATTACCGCCCCCCACAATTATCTAATGTATGTAACTGGTAGCTTCGGCGTATTAGGCGTGATGGTGTATGTACTAATTTTTAAATTCCTTTTTAGTAGCTACTTGGTGCTACGGCTTCGAAATATCCGAGTGGCACTGGTTGCGCTGATGCTGCTAGTTTTTATTTTTATCAAAGATCTCACCACCACAAGTTACGTGTTCAACACCAGCCCACTTACCTACTTGCTCTGGTTGAATTTGGGCTTGGTCTGTATTCAAGTCAGACTGCAGGCGCAAGGTTTAGCCGATGTTACACATCAAAAGCAACTTAAACGAACAAGGATGCCATCGAACTTAAACCGGACTAAGGTTCCACTGGAAAACCCCAACAAGAGCTCCGTCTGAGTCGTGAAAAGAATTTTTCTGTGTGGAAGCGGCCGATGTGGAACCACACATATGGCTAATAGGCTAGCCGTACATACAGGGTTTGGCGTGGTGCCAGAATCCCCCTTTAAGGCAGCTTTTTTCTATCTCCCGACAGATCAAGTGCGTCAGGCCAAAGAATGGTACCAACTCATAAGAAAAGACGTGGAATGGCGGCGCTGGGGCGTGGACAGGAACGAACTTACCACGCTACTAAATCAATCTTGCACTGCGGGCGAATTCCACGACCAACTCTGCAACGCCTATTTGAACAAACAAGGATATTCAGGAACTGGTTACATCGAACATTGGCCTGGCAATCTGTCTCTAACGAAGCAGATAAGATCGCACTACCCAGATGCATTGCTCCTACACGTAATAAGAGACCCTCGAGCGGTAACCAATTCTCTACTGAAAGTAGACTGGGGCCCCGTCGATGTACTGGAGTGCACTGACTACTGGCTCGCATCCATAGCTGTAGGCATCGCAGCAGAAAAGATGTGTGATGTACGACGAGTTTATTACGAAAATTTTGTGGCAGAAGAAAAACTCTTGTTTGTTGAGTTGGTGGGCATTGCGGTCGATCAGCAACCTGGCCAAGGCCTGCCACCTGTTACTGGCGAAGGTCAGTTTCATTTGCTTGCACGGTCACCAACTGATGCCTCAAGAATTGACGCATGGCAAAAAGAACTACCCACTCAATCAATCACCCTCATAGAACAACGTTGTTCTCTGGTAATGGAAATGCTGGGTTACAAGTTGTCGGTGAGCGATTCAATATCAGAAAATGCAATGAGCCTTAGATGGTTACAGCTTGCTCGTCCATTTAAGCGAATTTTTAATCGTATTAAGAACGAGTGTCGCAGAAGACACGGCCTATAGACCTCGAGATCAAAACCGGTTCTTAGCTACCGCCACCGCTAATGACGTTTATTTCCAAAAAATTCCTGGTGAACAGTCAAAATTCTGAAAAGATGCGATTTTCGTAATGGTCTGTGCAGTGCTGTTTAGCAACATAGATTTTATGTCATCGATGTAAATAGCTTATCGGCGCAGGTCGCTTAACTAACGTCTATCCTGCAAAATAACTTTCAGCTCTTGGTCTGGCACATAGACTCCGACAGGAGATTTTGAATAACCCCTAACAAGCGCTGAGCAGGCAGCGTCGACTGTACGTTACCCAACACTTTGTGCACCGCCTTAGTCTTGATCCTCTCAGCTTTATCAAAAGCCTCTACTAATGACTGTTAAATCAAAGGATCATTAATTGATCAATTATCACCGTACACGGAATAAAATTCACGGCATGGAACCAAACACATTTTCCGATCAGCACTGCTAATGCTTACGAGATAGCGCGCTCTGGCCCTAACCACTGGGCTGCAATCACTGCCTTTCTGGTTCGATATTCAGGACCAGAAATCGCTGATGAGGAGATTGGCAATTCAATACTCCTCCCGCATCGACCTACCTGGCACCAACGTCGGGCAGGGATTATATAGTTTGTGCTACTACTACGGAGCAACCAGCCATTCGGCATCAGTCGTGAAACCATTACTCAACACACCTACCCAGGCGCCGTCCCATGGTGCAAAAGCAGTACTGCTGTCTCGCAGTAGATAAGTATTACTGGCACCATCATAGTTGAACATAACGTTAGTCATTACTGAACTGGTCTGCGCCTCTGGAATGGTGCAGCCAATTGAAGAACCACAGGGCCCCAGAGCGGAGGTGGTAACTCGCGATGGACTTAGATTCGCACTGGTTTCAAGGGGAAAGCCAACCATGTCCCATTCGAAAGGACCCAACCCATCTTTGACACCCGCCGCTTGATCTGGCTCAAGTTGTACAGCGAAACAACCTTGAATGCTGGTACATTGCGATGATTGAGATAACGGCGTAGGGGAATGGTCTGCAGGTAAGTCGATAGTTACATCACTACCCGTTCTTTGTAGAACCCAATATGCTCTTCCAATTTGCATGGCGTCATCCAGTCCGAGCAAAGTGTAAGCACGACCACCGGCAGCATTAGGATCCCAACGGTAGATTACCCACTCGCTGCCAATGGTAGCAGACGGCAAATTATCAAATATATCGCGGACACGATTATTGATTCCAGGATCTGCTGGGAGTCCGATCTGTTGCCACTGATTATTAGCGAGTACCTTGTCAGAAATTGACGTAGCTGGGCACACTCCCTCTGAAACAAGCGATGAGAGCACGCGAGAGGCGATGTGTTGCTCGCCAACTGAATTGGGATGGATGTCGTCTATCTGCATCATTGCCGTCGTATAACCCGTACTCACATCAATGATGTTTATATCATCACCCTCAAGTTTCCGGGCTTCCACCATTGGGTATATTTCGTTACGCAACTCGACAATTTGGTCATTCACTGCCGCGTTTGCAAACCATGGAATAAGGTCGGCAACCAGCACCTTAATATAAGGGTTGACCAGATAGATCTCATCAATCATCTCATCAATACGCCCGATTGTTCCTGTTCCAGAGCTTCCCGCAATGTCGTAGGTACCCACGGGAAAGAAACGACTCAATTTAGACATATCATTCGACCCGATATGCAAGACAACCACATCAGGATTGGCGTCGGTGACATACTTCCGCACCTGAGGCACACCACTAAACAGTGTGGTGTCCAGGAAATTCGTGGTGGTATAGCCACTGTGACCTTGATGATTGATATTGGTGGTCGTGCAGTCAGCGTCTGTTGGCAGAGCGCTCATGGTTGGCGTAGACCGGCTTCCGACCATGTCAATGTCGCAGCTTCTGATGCTTCTCGCTAAGGTTGTCCGATAACTGCAGGAACCGAAGCCTTGTGTGATGGAATCACCTAAAAGCATGACATCCAAACCCTGAGCATTTGCCACGGGGGCAAACTGAACTATCGAAGCCAGCGCAATTAGTTTGAAAGCTGCGTTGAATCTGGGTTTGAAACTCATCGAGAGGCCCTGTTAATCATGGTTTTTTGCAGCTTCCGCCACATCGAAAGAACAACATTATGACATCAAACTCCCCAATCCTACCGTGTCGTTCATGTAAAAATAGATAATTTGACCACACCAATGGCTACTGCCATGGGTATGATCAGAAAATTATGCCCATTGCGTCAACCAAATCAACAAAATCACCTATCGCGAGGGCCGTCGGGCAAGGAATCAGTGTCTCTGAAATCGTGCCCCACGGTTACTGCGGCTCTTAGAACGAAGCCTCTGATACCAAATTCACGTCTACCATTTCGAATCAGACGTCATATTTTGGCTCAGCAGAAAGCATGGCATCTCATGCATAGGGCTCATACGCATGTGAACAATGAAATAACCTCCAAACGGCACTGATTTAGTATCCATTGATTAGTACCCCCATTCGCTATGGTCGTGGTTTTTCTAGCGATAGCAAGAGCCTAATTTGACGGTGTAATTGATATCGAAAGACTCGACAAACAGTGGCAGAAATTTCATCGATATTCCCTAAAAATTACTGACAGACCCGCC
Source organism: Candidatus Azotimanducaceae bacterium (assembly GCA_047629195.1). Lineage (GTDB taxonomy): Bacteria > Pseudomonadota > Gammaproteobacteria > Pseudomonadales > Azotimanducaceae > UBA4582. Next base: position 330 of record JBLHWY010000027.1, on the reverse strand, counting down.
AAAAGCGCATGCAAAATGCAAAATGCAAAATGCAAAATGCAAAATGCAAAATGCAAAATGCAAAATGCAAAAAATGGGAGTTTGGGGAAGTATCGGACTGCAGGATATACTGCACGCACTCATTTTATGCGTTGGCTGCAAGGCTACTACCCATGCTTTCACCTACCCGGTTTTTTGCTAACCAACCTGCAGCCAGAAAGTAACTGGGCCATCGTTGATTAGGGCAACCTGCATATCAGCACCAAACGTCCCGGTGTCAACCTCAATTCCAGTCGCTGAGACATCTTTCACAAGTTTGTCGAACAACTCGCTCCCCTGAGCAGGTGAGGC
>JBLHWY010000026.1:0-48743 GCA_047629195.1 Candidatus Azotimanducaceae bacterium | reverse complement strand
CGATCATGCCATCTTCGGCTGAATTTGGCCCACTCAGCATGGCGTCGGCACCAGAGATCATCGTGTGTACATGCGCCGACTGCCGCGCAATGACGCTAGCAGCAAGTTTACCGATGGAACCTGCTGGGACTATTTCGTTAGTGCCTGATTTTCTTTTTGACTCGGCGGCCTGGGAAGCCAAAACAGCGCCCTTAGACATACAGAACAATTTGGCCATTTCCTGTCGAATTGCAGGATCAGCAATAGCCCCTGTCTCCTTTGCACGAGACATGACCAGATCCACCCTGCCCTGACGTTGCGGATACCAGGTATAAGGTTCGTTGGCTATTTCAAGCTCCTTACGGTATTCATCGTACACTAGTCCTTCACGTGGAGAGTCTGCAGAGGACGCCCCCGACAGTGTCGGCGCGGCACCACGCCGCTCGTAAGATAATGTCGTTGTCGCGACTGCCCAACCGTTCCCTTCGCCGCCCACTAGATCTTCAGCGGGTACTATTGCATCAGTCATAAACACTTCATTAAAAGAAGCGTGACCATTCATTTGCTTGAGTGGACGCACTTCAACGCCAGCCTGCCGCATGTCGATAAGAAAGTAACTGATACCCTGATGCTTGGGTATGTCCCAGTTTGTCCGCGCAACCAAAATGCCATAATCGGCGTGATGGGCGCTGGTATTCCAGACTTTCTGGCCGTTAATAATCCATTTTCCATCAACAAACTCAGCTTTCGTTGAAAGCCCGGCAAGGTCCGAGCCGCTACCTGGTTCACTGAATAGCTGACACCAGGACTGCTCACCCGTCAAAATCGGTCGCAAATACCTGCGCTTTTGATCGTCGTTCCCCTTCGCCAGTATTGTTTCAGAGGCCAACCTGCGCGGGCCAATTGAAGCGGCGCCGACTGCACCTTTTTCACGAAACACATCGAACACAAGAGTAGCCTGTTCGCGATTGTAGTCGCGACCAAAGTATTCTTTCGGCCAACCTGTGGCCGCCCAACCGCCATCAACAAGTATGTTGCGCCATTCTAGTAGCGGTCTATCCGGCGACCAGTTCTCATCAAGCCACGTTCCCAATTCTTGGCGGATATCTTTGTCGGCTATTTGATTATCTGAATCAGTACTCATGACTCCGTCTCCATAATCGATATCATACGTTCACGATGAAAGTTTGGTGTGCCCATAAAAACTTCAGAACTCTTGGCACGTTTGTACCAGAGTTGGGTATCCTCTTCCCAGGTAAAACCGATACCTCCCCTTAACTGAATTGCTTCTCTCGCAGCTTTCATATAAGTGTCTGCTGCTAACGCCTTTGCCATACTAGCGGCATAAGGCTCCCCTTCTCCGGAATCGAGACATCGAGCCGCGTGATGAGTCGCTGCCTTTGCTATTTCGACTTCCATCAGTAAATCAGCACAGCGGTGCTTCAACCCCTGGAAGGAGCCTATGGGCCGTCCAAACTGATATCTCAGCTTGGTATATTCTATCGTTGTCTCCAATAAATGCTGGGCACCACCGATCATCTCATGCGCCAGTGCGACACTAATATAATCCCAGGTTTTATCTAGCGAGGATTTAGAGACATCACCGATTCTTGTCACCACGACATCTTCAAAAATAACTTGTGACATTTTCCGGGTTGCATCAAGCGTCTCAAGCGGGTTGATTATAATGCCACTCGTCTGCGTCGGAACGCTAAACAAGCCGAGCCCAGTATCTGATTCGGCAATCACAATCATAAGGTCAGCTATATGCGCATCTAGCACAAGCCCTGCGGTTCCGGTAAGCAAACCCTTGTTCACCTTCAACGCTTTGCCAATATGGCTTGGCGTGTTAAGACTATCGAGCACCAGAGTCGCAAGCTTAGTGCCTAAGGCTATAGCAGGTAAAATTTCAGTTTTATGACTGTCGCTTGCACAATTTAGTAACGCGCAGCCTGCCATGATCGAAGAGGAAAAGAACGGACCACAATAGAGGTGCTTACCCATTTCTTCGGCGGCAATGCCAAGTTCGATAGGGCCGAAACCGAAACCGCCAAATTCTTCTGGAATGTGGGTGCCTGCAAGCCCAACTTCATCGCACAACTGACGCCAAACGTCGACATCGTAACCAATATCAGAAGCCATCTGCTTACGGACTTCAAATGACTGTGATTTATCCTGCAGAAACCGTGCAACGATTTCACGAAACTGGGTCTGATCTTCTGTAAATTCAATCTGCATTCATTAGAGCCTTTTTTGTTAGTTAGCGGTCGTGTTAGTCAGAGATTCTCTCAATTAAAAACTGTGAGCCTCAAGGAAACCGAGTATTGATTTATTAAAGAATTCCGGTTGATCTATGTTTGCCGCATGCCCAGCCTGTGGAATAACAACTTTCTCGGCATTGGGAATTTTTAGTGCCATATAGTCAGATGCAATCAGAAACGGTTCGTCATCACCACCCACGACGACAATACAGGGCACATCAATTCGCGGTAATGATTCAATCACGCGGGCGTTAAATTGAGTCAACATGTTACGGGCAGCAAACGCGAGCCCTTGTATATCTTTGTGTGTTGCTAGCGCCTGCTCAGCTGAACGGCTCTCTAACGCCCCTGCGCCATTACGTTCAATCGCTTCCGCTCTTGCAACTGCCGTCAGGTTCCAAGCATCTCGAGCTGCATCCTTTTTAAATCCTGGGCCAGTATCGATGATTAAAAGCGCCTCAACCATTTCAGGATAATCTGCATAGAAAGCCAGAGACATGTAGCCCCCGAGGGACAAGCCGCCAATAATTGCCGTTTTGTACCCTAAATGGCCTAACAGTCCGGCCATGTCTGCAGTTGTCAAAGTTTCACTGTAGGCGGAATTGTCTTTAGGTGAACTCGACTGCCCATGGCCGCGCATGTCCCAGGTGATGACAGTATGATTCTCTGCTAGGGCATCAACGTTAGGGTTCCACATTTGCGAAGTCGCAGAGTAACCGTGCGTTAGGAGTAGCGCGGGTCCTTTACCGTGAACTTCGTAGTAAATTTCGATTCCATCTCTGTCCAGTACTGGCATATCGTCTCCTGAATGAGCTTTGCTCTGATTACGTTAAGCACTAAATAGCGGGCTGCTTTTTCTTTCCCCTTATATCCTCTACCCTTATATCCTCTACCCTTATATCCTCTCAACAATAATCGCTGGGGCCATGCCACCGGCGGCACACATCGTCACAAGTCCAACTGTTTTATCTCTTCGTTCAAGTTCATCGAGTACGGTGCCAATGAGCATCGAGCCAGTTGCACCAATTGGATGGCCAAGCGCAATCGCACCGCCATTCACATTTAATTTGTCATGATCAACATTAAGATCGCGCATGAACTTCAGCGGCACCACAGCAAACGCTTCGTTCACTTCAAACAGGTCGATATCCGCCAGTGTCATGCCTGCTTTTCTCAGCACTTTTTTGGCGGCATCAACAGGACCATTCAAAATGTATTCCGGTGAATGTCCCATATTAGCCATGGCTCGAACGCGTGCTCTCGGTTTCAGATTATTTGACCTGGCATACTCAGAAGACGCCAATATCAGTGCAGCGGCGCCATCCACAATACCAGAGGAACTTCCAGCATGATGTCTATGATCTACATTTAGACCCGGCCAGGTTTTCTCAACCCAAGCCTTAAAACTCATACCTGAATCTGCAAAGTCCATCTTCATTAGGTTAGAAAACGCTGGCTGCAATTGACCGAGTTGTTCTGCTGTCGTATTTGGCCTGGGGTATTGATCAGTATCTAACGCTAAAGATCCGTCGGAGTTATAAACCGGGACAAGACTCTTGCCAAATGCGCCGCTGGTCAACGCTTGTCCTGTACGCCGCTGGCTTTCTGCAGAAAAAGCATCCAGCGCTTCCCGACTAAAACCTTCTTCGCTGGCAATTACATCAGCGGCAATACCCACACTCAGTTGTGGGTGAGTATTTCTTAGATCATGGTTTCCCGCATCCAGTGTATTGGGTGGCTCCACTTCACGATAATAGGACATCACTTCAACACCACCAGCAACAATCAGGTCTTCCATGCCACTCATGATAGTCGCCGCACCAAGGTTGACCGATGTAATACCGCCACCGCAAAATCGATCAAGGGTGACACCCGAGGCGTTGATCGAAAACCCTGCATCAAGTGCAGCCATTCTCGCAATACAATTGCCTTGCTTCATAAATTGATGGCTACAGCTCATGATCACATCATCTATTTCTTCTGTTTTGATACCCGTGCGGTCAACCAATGCCCGAAGCACGGTAGAAAGAACTTTTTGAGGGTGAATTTCTGCAAGCGCGCCTTTGCCCTTTTTACCGATGCCTCTTGGCGTTCTGGCAGCGTCAATTATCCATGCTTCATTCATTACGTAACCTCTTGGGTGCGGGCGCCCTTGGTTACCGGGTGCCGAGTTGCTGGGTGCCGAGTTGCTTGACGCGTGTCAAGTAAGTATATTCTTAGCCATAAGCGTCTGTCTAGGGTCAGGCGCACAGCGATCAAAACGGTATTCTTTATGGCCACAGCAGACTTGAACTTCGGCGATTTGTTAGAAAAAGTTGCAGCCGCAATTCCCGAAAAACCAGCGATAGTGCACGGCAACAACACATTGAGCTGGCGAGAGTTTGATGAACGCTCCAATCGCCTCGCACATCATCTGGTAGACATGGGATTAAAACCTGGCAGTAAAGTCGCGTTCTACCTACGCAACACACCAGCTTACCTAGAACTTTTTTTCGCCTGCGTCAAAGCCCGCTTAACCCATGCAAATGTTAACTACCGATATGTCGATCACGAGCTTTTTCACGTACTCGACAATTCTGACGCTGAGGCTGTTGTTTACGATGCGGAATTTCAAACTCAAATTGATGCACTAGCACCACGATTGGACAAGGTTCGTACATTCTTGCGGACGGGCTCAAGCTTTGAGGCAGCCTGCACGGAAGGTGACGCATCTCCCCTACAGATCGAGAGGTCAGGTAAAGATCTCTATTTTATGTATACCGGCGGTACCACTGGCTACCCTAAGGCAGTCATGTGGCAACACGAAGATAGAGTCGCAGTGATAGGCATGACAGAGGCAACGACTGCAACCGAGCACGGTCAGCAAATTAAAGAAAGTTCTGCAGGGCCCGTAGTGCTGGCGGCATGCCCACTAATGCACTCAACTGGCTTTACCACTTCTTTATCAACCCTGGTTAGCGGCGGATGTGTCGTTTTGTTACCCACACCAGCCTTTAATGCAGAAATCTGTCTGCAGGAAATACAAAAACACAAAGTTGAGCGTATGGCTATTGTCGGGGACGCTTTCAGTGTGCCGATACTTGAGCATTTAAGGCTCCATGCTAACGACTATGACCTATCGTCGGTATCTATCATTTCATCTGCAGGCGCCATGTGGAGTGCACACAGGAAGCTGGAACTACTTAAATACTTCAAGAATGCAACGCTAGCTGACTCGCTTGGCTCATCTGAAGGCTCGAAACTTGGCGCCTCAACGACAAAAGCTGGCGATACCAGTGCAACGGGTTCGTTCCTGCTGGGGCCACGCACAAAGATCTTTACCGAAGATTTTCGCGAGGTCGAGCCAGGAACCAGTGAAGCAGGCATGATAGCGACATCAGGTAACATTCCACTTGGTTACTATAAGGACGAAGCGCGCACAGAAAAAACCTTCCCAACCATCAATGGTGTTCGCTACTCCATGGCAGGCGACTGGTGCACATTAGATGCCGACGGTTCTATGGCTTTACTCGGTCGCGGCAATAACTGCATCAACAGTGGTGGCGAGAAGATATATCCGGAGGAAGTAGAGGAAGCACTGAAAACAATGGCAGAGGTTCATGATGCTGCCGTCATTGGCATCCCCGATGAACGCTGGGGGCAAGCAGTTGTCGCTGTCATACATCTGCGGTCCGAAGAATCTCTGGAATCAACGAAAATACGCGAACATTTAATTGACAAACTGGCCAGATATAAACACCCCAAACAAGTGATTTTTGTTAGCGATTCGTTTCGTCATGACAATGGTAAGGTCAACTATCGTGCCGTTAATGCACTGTTGCCAAACTAACCTTAGAACCCAGGTGACCGTTTACTGCTATCGTTTTTTATCGTCTGCGTCGTTTTCCGCATAAGTACAATTCACGTCTGGTCATAAATTCATTGGTTATGACATACTCGTCGCTCCTCTATTAAATGCGTGACATAGATATGAACAGCCCTTTATCCGGACTTCGAATTCTAGATCTCAGCCGTGGACCTGCGGCTGGGCTCTCAACCATGATACTTGCGGATTTTGGCGCAGAGGTCTTGGTTGTCAACCGATCAGGTGAAGCTGACCCACTCGCCGATTCGCCTTCTGCGCCTATGTGGAATAGAGGAAAAAAACAAATTTCATTGGACCTGAATAACACCGAGGACTGCGAAGCCTTCGAGTCTCTTTGTGCCGGTGCAGACGTCTTGGTTAGCAACTGGCGACCAGACGCACTTAAAAGAAAATCGCTGGATTTCAAGTCAGTCGAGGCACGTCACCCCCACCTTATCTTCTGCCACATCACAGGTTTCGGCAGCAGCGGACCACTTGCCAACCTCCCTGGCTATGAACACGTCGCCGCTGCCCTCGCCGGAAGAATGAACACTTTCGCGGGGATTGTTGATCGAGATGGCCCGGTTTTTTCTGCTCTTCAGGTTGCAACCTATGCCTGCTCTCAATTTGCGACTTCAGGCATCTTGGCTGCTATTTTACAGCGAGACGAGACAGGAAAAGGCAGATTGGTTGAAACGAGCCTGCTACAAGGATTGCTACCCTATGAACAGGGCCCGATGATTGGGCGTCAGTTTGAGGCTTTACTCGGTAACGTGTACGGCGCCGGACCCAGCAACGAACCACCCATGCCTAGCCTCTACTACCATCCCGCGCAAGCAGGTGATGGTAAATGGTTACAATTTGGCAATCTACTGCCACATCTGTTTGATAATTTTCTGATGGTAACAGATCTTATCGACGTCATTGCCGATCCCGATTGGAATCAGGCACAAATGACTCTGCCGCAGGAGAAACACGAAGCGTTTCGAGAGCGCATGTTACTCAGAATTCAAGAAAGGCCCGCAGCCGATTGGATTAACGATTGTATTGAAAACGGCGGGGTTGTTGCCACCACTTATCAGACAACCCAGCAAGCGTTAATCGACCCGGACATTGTTGCGAACGACCACGCAATGACCACAACCGATGGTAGCACGCAGTTAGGTACAATCGCGCGGCTCACTAAAACGCCAGGCATTCCTGGGCAACCGATATCGAGCGGCGAGAATGCTGCGATAGCCTGGAAAAAATCACCGCGCAAAACGCCAACAACTTCGAATGAGGCGCTGCCCTTAGCGGGAATCAAAATAGTAGAGATTGCAACGATTATTGCCGCACCTCTGGGTGCCTGTTTTTTATCTGACATGGGCGCGCAAGTCACTAAGATTGAACAGATCGGCGGCGACCCCTATCGAGGATTAGCAAAAGGCATCGGATCTGCCAGGGTTAACGCAGGCAAACAAAGCATCAGCGTCAACTTAAAGTCCGAAGCCGGCAGACAAATCGTACTCGACTTGGTGAAGAATGCCGACGTACTCATTCATAACTATCGACCCGGAGTACCAGAACGGCTTGGGTTTGGTTATGAGCAGGTCGCCGCGATTAACCCAAGACTCATTTATTTACAAAGTAACGGCTACGGCCCCGATGGACCCGGCTCGCAGCGGCCCAGCACTCACCCAATACCCGGTGCAGCGATGGGTGGTGTAATGTATCAAATGGGCGGAAGAGTGCCTGAGGAACTTCAGGATATAGAAAACCTAAAGCTCTGGACCCGCAGAATGATGCGCGCCAATGAAGTCAATCCTGATCCTAATACTGCCATGGCGGTACAAACCTCCGTCATGCTGGGTCTCGTTGCACGCCAACGTACGGGCATGGGTCAACAAGTACTGATGGATATGTTTGGCGCAAATGCCTGGGCCAATTTTGATGATTTTGTGAAATACCCTGGCAAAGCACCACGACCGATGCTGGATGAATTAGGACACGGCCTGTCTTCGAGCTACCGTTTGTATCCCTGTGCAGACAAGCAATGGATATTTCTCGCACTGATTCATAATCATGAAAAAACACTGTTTCGGGAAACGCTTGAGTCTCTCGACATCACATGCCCTGATTTGCTCACACTAAACAACGACGCGCTAGGCGAGCTGTTAGCAGCACTATTCGTTAAAGAAACCGCAGATATATGGCAAGCCAGATTTGTAAGCAAGGGAATAGCTTGTGTCAGAGCAGACGAGGTATCACCCGCTGACTTTTGGCTAACCAGCGACCAAGTACGCGAAACATCTTTAACCCAAGCTGTCACCCATCCACGATGGGGAAAGTACCAACGACATGCCGCCGGTGTGACTTTTGATGGCGCGCAACCAACACTTGCACCGCCACCGTTTGCAGGGCAACACAATAGCAGTCTATTGGCGTCGCATGGTTACACGGATGCGGATATTGATCGACTATTAGATGACGGGGTTATTTGGTCTCAGCCTGAATAAAACTGGCTAAAACTGCGGCTTGAGTTGCTCCTAACAAAGTAATTGACACAAAAAATGCCGCAGAAATAGCTCCAACGGCTCTAACGTTCAGCAACATGAAAAAGACGGTACAGTCACGAAACAGCGCCATTCATAAAAAGTAATTAGTGAGAAGGACAAATGCCAAAACTAAGAATCGGTGTCAGCTATGACTTCCGTAACCCACCCGACTCAGGTGTCAGCGACGCTCATTTGTATGCAGAAATTCTGGAACAAGTGCAATGGCTGGATAAGATTGGCGCAGATTTGGTTTGGTTTACCGAGCACCACTTTGTCGATGATGGCTACCTACCAAGTTGGGTGCCTGTGGCAGGCGCGATGGCATCGGTCACCAGCAACGTTTGCTTCGGTACCGATATTTGTCTGATGCCCTTTAATCACCCGATTCGATTAGCTGAAGATCTAGCCGTACTGGACAACATCAGTGGCGGCCGGGTCGAAGTAGGGCTTGGTATGGGCTATGCGCCCCACGAATTTCGTGGCTTTGGGTTCCCACCCAGTCGACGCGTGTCATTAATGAACGAAGGTATAGAGGTTTTGCAGCGATGCTTCACAGGAGAGCGCTTCAGTTACCACGGCAAACGATATCAATTTGAAGACGTAAAGATCACGCCTGGATACATGCAGGCTGGTGGACCTCCTCTATGGATCGCAGCGATGTCGGAGGCAGGTGCATTGCGTGCGGCACATTACGACACCCATTTTTTACCTCAGGGGTTGCGAAAACAATCTTTTGAGCCCTGGGTTGATGCGCTTGAAAGCAGCGGTCGAAAAACCATCGACAAACGTGTAGGAATTATTCGCAGCATTTTGGTCACTGACGACAAATCGGCTGACTGGCCAGTCGTAAGGGCCGCAGAAAAATATCGAATGGAGCTCTATAATCGCTTTTTTAAAGAAAGCGGTGAAGGTTTTGGTGAACGGGGCGAACCCGTACCTCAAACCTGGATAGTTGGAGATGTAGACCACTGTGTCGCTGAACTGAAGGCGTTCATTGGTGAATTTGGCATCACGGACATTGTCACAATGGCGGTACCTCCTGGTCTCAGAGCAGAACAGATGGGTGACAGTCTAGAGCGGCTTTTTACTCAAGTTGTGCCCCGCCTTAAAGCTGATCTCGGCCAAAGATGATGGGCCCAAAAGACGATATCAACTTAAGGCTCAGCACTCACAACAATCACATCCGGGCCATGCCCCGTAACTAACGCCACCTTCCATTCGTTTTGTTCAAAAATGACAAGATAGGTGGCACCAAGTTGCTCCATCAGGTTTTCTTCAGCATCGATCCGTGACCAGACTGTGCTAACAATCGCCGTAGTCTCAGTTAGCATTTTTATATTGCATACGTCCAAATCCGTACGCTTCAAACCACGTGATTTCATATTCTTAAATATGGGAGATAACGCGGCTTTGCTCTCTTCAAAAGATGAAGAGGAGAATACAGTAGCGTGGACGAAGGTATGGGTAGAATGAAAACAATTGAGCCACCCCTCAAAATCAAGGTCCGAGAAGGTCGCTCCAACCCTTTCCATCAATGCTTTAATTTCGCCTTGTTTAGTCATGCTGACTACTCTTTTTTGTTTTCGTGCTTTTTGGTTTTGGCAACTGCGTAAAAATGCTTCGAATTAGTAGGAAGTGCTACTTGCACTTAAAAACTTGTCCAGTTGCGCCATCGGACATAGACTGCAGTCGATACTTATCAAACACAAGCCTCATGTTGATTTCTTTCCATAAGCTCATATGAATATCGACCTAGATACCGGACGTCTAGTTGCATTTCTATTTGGACTGTTTCTCTGGATATCACTCGAACAATTTTTCGCATTTCGAACTAAAACCGCCTCGCGCAATCGACGTATCCTGTTACATTTGAGTGTCGCGGCCCTCAACACCGTCTTTGTGAGAATGCTGGTATATGTGCCACTACTTCTGTGGATTGTCTATGTCGAACAAATGGGGTGGGGAATAGCTAGATGGTTAGGTTTAAGAGGTTGGCCAGAATTCCTCATATCAATTATGGTGCTCGATCTTTTTGACTATTTTTGGCACCGGGCAAATCACAGAATTCCTTTGCTCTGGCGCTTTCACAAGGCGCATCATAGCGACAATGATCTGGATATTTTTACTGCGTTGCGTTTTCATCCAGGCGAGCTGCTAATTTCATCAGGTGTTAAAGCAGTCTGGATCGTGATTTGGGGACCGTCAGCGATCGCCTGGTTCTTATTTGAAATCAGCGTCAGTATCTGCGCTCAAATGCACCATAGCAATGTTGACTTACCAGAACGGATCGAACAAAAAGTTTCAAAGTTTATTGTCACGCCGCGATTCCATACGCTGCATCATTTGGTTGAAAGAGACTACGGTGATCGCAACTTTTCGACCATATTCAGTTTCTGGGATTCCCTCTTTCGCACCAAAGCATGGCACTTAACACGATTAGAAATCGTTGATATGCCGTTGGGACTGCCCGAGGGACGAGATTTAGTGCTGTCTATGACTCAATTGTTGCTAGAACCCTTTAAAACGAGTAACTTGCACCTCAGTGAACGACCCCGAGATTAAACTAAATGGGCAGCATCAGATTGCCCAACCTGGAGAAAACATGAAGAAGTTAGCCCTGATCCTACTTTTTGTACCCTGGATGGCCTTTGCAGCGGAACACGCGGGTGACGCAGCAAAATCTAAAGAACATGCCGGCGACGCAGCAAAATCTAAAGAACATGCCGGCGACGCAGCAAAATCTAAAGAACACGCCGGCGACGCAGCAAAATCTAAAGAACATGCCGGCGACGCAGCAAAATCTAAAGAACATGCCGGCGACGCAGCAAAATCTAAAGAACATGCCGGCGACGCAGCAAAATCTAAAAAGTAGCCGCGCACAGTTGTAACGTTTTATGTTGTTTGACCAATATAGTTCCAATGTCAGAAAAGCGTTTATACCGCTAATGATTCTGTGGCTGCTTGCCTTGCCTGCGGCATCAAACGCCGAGTCAGCGGCAAAAAACATGCCACCGCAACAATTCTATGTCGAAGATATAAAAGCCGCTATGCACAAACATGTAGCGGCGACCATAGATATGTCCGGTGACTTTCACATTCGAGATGAAATCACAGAAGAAGATCTAACACTAAAATTCGACCAGGTTCACGACCCGGTTCGCCAGGTCGATGGTGGCATTTACTTCGCTTGTACAGATTTTCATGTCAAAGGCGAAACAGACAAAATTTATGATATCGATTTTTGGCTACGAGAAGAAGCCGGCGAACTAAAAGTGTTTCGCACCAAAATTCACAAAGAGCCGCGAAGCTCTCTCCTCTACGGTTGGTATAAGCATCCCAGATATACATTCGTCAATGATGAGATTGAGTATCTTTACTCAGAGTAGAAAAAGATGCTGTAGCGAGCCAATTCTTAGCTCCGTCTTGATCTCAGTACTTGTCGTTTTTGTTTGTGGCGCGCTCCCGTCACGGTTAATCGCAAGTGAAATTGATCCCACCATATGGCCTGAAAGCTGGCATGAAAAAGCAAAAGTTGCTTCGGAATTCAGCATTAAGCAATTTTTTGAATCACCTATCCTGACCACCCGAGTTGAAGCCGGTGAGTTACCGCCGCTACGTGAGCGCCTACCCTTTGATCCTGTGGTCGTTGAACCATTAACCCAAATTGGCCGTTACGGTGGCACCGCTAGAATATTTGATAGCGACTGGGACAAAATCAATAATGTTGAAGCGCCACTGACCACAGACCCTACCGCTGCACATATATTGCCTAATCTCATTAAGCACTGGCAGTTTGATGAAGACGCAAAAGCTATCACTTTAACCTTGAAGAAGGGCGTCAGATGGTCAGACGGTCAACCTTTCACTTCCGACGACTATATCTTCTTTCACCAACACGTATTGTTGGATGAAGAACTCACCCCGATACCCTTCCCGCAATGGAAAGACTCCAAAGCTATTCGTATCAGCGATGAGGAGTTTCGATTTGAGTTTCAAAAACCCTTCCCTCTTATTATCAATGTTCTGGCCCAGTTAGGAGACTATTTTGTTCTCCCAGCCCACTATATGAAGCAGTATCACCCCGCATTCACTGACCGCACGCAGCTAATTAAATTAATCAGGGATGAGGGATACATCAGTTGGATGGCATATTTTAATGCCATCCGGCTATGGACGCGGAACACACCACCGCTTGCGCCCACATTACGGCCCTTCTATTTGGTGGAACGAACGCCGACAGCAGAGCTATATGAGCGTAACCCTTGGTATTGGAAAGTCGATACTAAAGGCAACCAACTACCCTACATTGATCGCGTACGAGCGGAGATTATTGCGAATCAAGATGTACTTGCTGCCAAAGCCGCGACGGGACAGGTAGATTTTGCTGCGTCTGAACTAAAAACACAGGATTTTCCACTGTTCAAATTAGGGGAAAAAACTTCAGGCATTTCCGTTCACGTCTGGCGCCGGATTCACGCTAGCGATGTCGTTTTAATGCCAAACCTCAATATCAAAGATGAGCGCTTAAGAAACGTCTTTCAGGACGTTAGATTCCGTCGTGCACTTTCTGTTGCAATTGACAGAGAGGAAATGAACAGTATTATTTATTTCAATCGAGGTGTGCCCCGGCAAGTGACCGTCATACCTACTTCACGGTTTTTTGAGCCCGAATTTGCAACTGCCTACACTCAGTTTGACAAAGCACAAGCGATGCAGTGGTTGGACGAAATGGGACTCATCGATACAGACGGTGACGGATTACGTGAGTACAAGAATGGCGAACCATTGGTGATCACACTCGAATTTATCAACTTCGAAACACCTAAACAGATCAGCCTTGAATTAGTCACTTCCTATTGGCGGGAAGTCGGCCTCGATTTTCGTTTAAAGGAAGTTGACGCAGCACTTCAGGCCGGCCGCGCGATGGCCGGACTCATGCAAATGACGGCATGGCATGCGGACCGCTCAACGGACATATTATTTCCATTCCAACCCCAATGGCATGTGCCGATGCACATCGGCTGGGAAGAGTCACATTGGAATGACTGGTCGATCTGGCATCTAAGCGAAGGGACTCGTGGTGAAGAACCGCCCCCCGCTATTAAGCAGCTTCAAACTTGGTGGGTTGAAATGTTTCAATCTACCGATCAGGCGCGAGTCACAGAACTTGGCAAGCTAATCCTACAATCGAACGCTGAAAATGTCTGGACTATCGGAACGGTGGGTTTAGCCCCACAACCAGTGATCGTGAGCAGCCGCCTGAAGAACGTAACACCAGAGGGATACTGGGGCTGGGATAATCGATGGACCCCAGCCTATCATCCCTCGACCTGGTATCTGGAAAATTAATGGGTAGGTATATTCTGCTCAGAATTCTTGCGATGGTGCCGACCTTGGCGGTGATATCTATTGTCGTCTTTATCCTAATTCAACTGCCGCCAGGGGATATCGTTTCAGCCAACCTTGCAGCGCTGCAACAACAAGGCATGGAAGTCTCGACAGAACAGATCGAAGCACTGCGCCAGCAATACGACCTCGACAAACCGATGCCGTTGCAGTACTTGAACTGGATCTTTAATTTTGTTCAGGGTGACATGGGCTATTCCATCAAATACCAGCAACCCGTTAATTCCCTCATTTGGGAGCGCATGGGTTATACGGTGCTTATTGCGGTGGCGAGTCTTCTGTTCACCTGGGCACTCGCCATCCCCATAGGTATCTATTCTGCGGTGCGTCAATACGGCTTCGGTGATTATTTTTTCACCGTGGTTGGATTGTTGGGACTTGCAACGCCCAACTTTATGCTCGCACTTATTCTGATGTACCTGGGATACACATGGTTTGGCATCAGCGTTGGCGGGCTTTACTCACCGGCATATGCAGACGCCGCCTGGTCCTGGAACAGGGTGGTAGATCTGATGAAGCACATATGGATTCCGATGATCGTAATAGGCACAGCAGGGACGGCGAGCATCATGCGTGTCATGCGAGCAAATCTACTCGACGAATTGCGAAAACCCTATGTTGTCACTGCGAGAGCGAAAGGTGTTCGGCCGATCAAACTAATCATGAAGTATCCAGTTCGCATTGCCATCAACCCCTTCGTGAGCTCAATTGGCTGGTTATTACCGACAATAATATCCGGCGAGGCGATTGTATCGATTGTATTGAACCTGCCAACCACCGGCCCATTGCTACTGCAAGCACTACTGAGTCAAGACATGTATTTAGCGGGCAGCTTTATCATGCTACTGAGTATTCTGACCGTTGTTGGCGTATTGCTCTCTGACATTCTGCTAGCCTGGCTTGATCCGAGAATTCGTTATGAGTAGTGCTGTAACAGCGGTTCCAGGCAAAAATATTCAGGACATTGGCAGTCTGTCGTCGACACGGTTAACTTGGATCAGATTCAAACGTCATCGACTCGCGGTCGCTTCCGGCATATTTCTGATCGCAATATATTTGATTGCGGCATTTTGTGAGTTCTTCGCGCCCTATGATCCTAACTGGCGAAACTCAAAAGTTATCTACGGGCCTCCTCAGGAAGTTAACTTCGTCGATTCATCAGGAGAATTCCACCTTCGCCCCTTCGTCTACGGCTATACATTACACACCAACCCCGATACCTGGGCGCGCGAGTATGAAGAAAACACGACCAAAATGTTTCCGCTACGTTTTTTCTCTAGAGGACAGGACTATCAGTTCTGGAATCTATTCGAAACCAACATTCATTTTGTGACTGTTGCCGACAATCACTATCTGCACTTTTTTGGCACAGACAAAATTGGCCGAGATCTATTCAGTCGCGTCATTTACGGTGCAAGAACCTCCTTAAGTCTAGGTCTAATAGGTGTCGTTTTGACCATGTTTTTCGGCATTGTCATTGGCGGGTTAGCAGGATACTACGGTGGTCGCATCGACAGCATTATTCAACGCAGCATCGAAATCATACAAAGCATCCCCACGTTGCCCTTATGGATGGCTTTATCGGCTGCACTGCCGCCGCACTGGTCACCGCTCGGCGTGTACTTCGGCATCATCATCATTCTTTCATTTATCCAATGGACTGGGCTTGCGCGCGTAGTTCGAGGCAGATTTTTAGCACTGCGTGAAGAGGACTTTGTGGTCGCTGCGCGTCTATTAGGCGCAAACCAGTGGCGAATCATATTCAAACATTTACTGCCTTCTTTCATGAGCCATATCATCACGACCGCAACCCTGGCGATACCCAGCATGATTCTGGCTGAAACTGCGCTCTCATTTCTGGGCGTAGGACTACGGGCGCCGATCGTGAGTTGGGGAGTCTTACTTCAGCAAGCGCAGAACTTTCAGGTCATTGTATTAACCCCCTGGTTACTCATACCGGGTGTTTTTGTGGTGTTGGTCGTGATTGCCTTTAATCTATTAGGTGACGGCATGAGAGACGCCGCAGATCCCTATGACGGAGGTCATTGATGACGGTGAGCAATGAGCTTTCAAACAATAAAGATCGCGATGATATTCTTTCGATTCGCAATCTTCGAGTTGAGTTCGAAACTGAGATTGGCACTGAACGCGCCCTGCACGATATAAACCTCAGCATGAGACGATCCAAGACAACAGCCATCGTCGGCGAGTCAGGCTCGGGCAAATCTGTCACCGCATATTCCATGATGCGTCTGATTCAAAAACCCGGTCGGATCAAAGCTGGCGAAATACAATTTTCACCGCGTCATAAATCAGCATTCGACATTCTGAGTCTGCCGGAGAATTCAGACCGGCTTTATGATCTCCGCGGCGGTGATATCGCCATGATTTTTCAGGAACCAATGACCGCACTTTCACCGGTCCATACAATTGGCGATCAAGTGATGGAAGCGATCGTGACGCATCGTTCCGTGACAAAACAAGAAGCTTTCCAACAATCCTGCAGTATGCTCGAACAAGTCGGTATTCTGGATGCTAGCAATCGAATGAATCAGTATCCCTTTGAGTTCTCCGGCGGCATGCGCCAACGCGTGGTCATTGCGATGGCCTTGGTATGTGAACCCGAACTGCTGATTTGCGATGAACCCACAACGGCACTCGACGTTACCATTCAGGCAGAAATACTCAGCTTGATCAAATCTTTAAAATCGACCTTCGATATGAGCGTGTTATTCATAACGCATGATCTGGGCGTTGTCGCACAAATCGCGGATGATGTTGTTGTCATGCATAAAGGTAGGGTTCTGGAATCGGGTACGGTCAGACAAATACTCAAGTCGCCCCTGCATCCTTATACCAAAGCACTGCTTGCGGCTATTCCAGGCCGAGATACACAAAGGCTAGTCACGGTGAACGATACGCTGACTACGGCTGACCTCCTCCCACACCCTTTATTAGACCTTAAAGAAGGCCGGCAAGTCGCATTACTGCCCGAGCACATTCCAACGGAGCTGCTCCCAATGGTGAGTAAATCATGACAACTCCACTACTCGAAGTAAAAGACATGTCAGTGACCTTCCCTGTCATGAGTAACGGCCTACTTCGAAAGAAAATCGGCGAGTATGCAGCGGTCAAACAAGTATCATTCAGCCTCAATCAAGGCGAATCTCTCGGTATCGTGGGGGAATCTGGATCGGGTAAAACGACGCTGGTACGTGCAATTTTAAGGGCCCTTTCACCGACCAAAGGGTCTGCAAACTTTAACAGCAAACAGCTGGGCATGGTTGATCTTGCAACGCTAGACCAGCGCAGCCTGATGCTATTGCGAACAGAAATGCAGATGATATTTCAGGACCCCTTCTCCTCTCTTAACCCGCGCATGAAAGTCAGTGACATCGTTGCTGAGCCGCTTGAGATACACCAACCCAAAGAAGCATCTTTGCATCGTCAAAAGGTCGTCAATATGCTCGCTAAGGTTGGGCTTGAAGCCGATACCATGCAACGCTTTCCACACGCATTTTCAGGCGGACAGCGGCAAAGAATTGGTATAGCAAGAGCGTTGATTCTGAACCCAAGCCTGGTTGTGTGTGACGAAGCCGTATCTGCATTAGATATGTCAGTGCAGGCACAGGTTTTAAACTTGCTGCAAGACTTACAGCAGGAGATGGGTTTGACCTATTTATTTGTCGCACACGATCTTAATGTCGTGCATCACTTCTGCGAGCGCACGCTTGTTATGTATCAGGGAAGTGTTGTTGAATCGGGGCCAGTTGAACAGATTTTTTCGAAGCCGGTACACGACTATACTCGTCTATTGTTATCGGCCATTCCATCCATTGATCCCGACGAACCACTTTCACCTCTACCTCGAGAGGGGCTTAACTTAAATATCTAATCACAATAGCGAATGGGAACAGACAACTCTGATTACCTTGGGATAGATATCACAGGGGCAGGCTGTCAAAATAACCTCCTCGAAATCCATAACAAATTAGGGAAAAAAATACTCAATGAGCGTTTCAATTGGCATCAACGGTTTTGGGCGAATGGGCAGATTAGTGATGCGTGCAGCATGGGGTCGAACAGATCTTAAGTTCAACCAGGTTAACGAACAAGCCTGCGATGGACACGCTTCTTCGCATCTTTTGAAATTCGATTCTATTCATGGAATATGGCCGGCGTCATGCGAAGGCACTCCAACTGAAATGCAAATAGCCGATACGACTATTGTCCATAGCAGTGATAGTGAAATCGAAAACACCGACTGGAGCCAGTGCGACATTGTTATCGAAGCCACCGGCGTTCATCACAAAAAACCGGAGACTCTGCAACGCTATTTTGAACAGGGCGTGAAAAAGGTATTGGTCGCCGCACCAACTGAGGGCGCACTTAACATCGTTTATGGCGTCAATCACGGTGACTACAATTCTAAGCATCACGACCTTGTCACCGCAGCCTCCTGCACGACTAATTGCCTTGCACCTGTTATCAAGGTCATGGAGCAGCACATCGGCATAGAACACGGATCAATGACCACAATCCATGATCTCACTAATACCCAACGAATCGTGGACACTGCTCACAAAGATTTACGGCGTGCCAGGGCGAGCAGCCAATCTCTCATTCCGACAACTACGGGCTCTGCCAAAGCTATTACAAAGATTTTCCCCGCACTCGAGGGCAAACTGAACGGCCATGCCATTCGAGTACCTCTGTTAAATGCCTCTTTGACCGATTTTGTATTCGAAGCAAAAAGGAAAGTTACGGCAGAAGAAGTCAATCGGTATTTCAAGGCGGCAGCGGTCGGTGAATTAGCTGGCGTTCTGGGTTACGAAGAGCGGCCACTTGTCTCTGTCGATTATGTCAACGATCCACGTTCTGCCATCGTCGATGCTCTATCAACCATGGTGATCAACGAGACACAAGTTAAAATCTTTGCCTGGTACGATAACGAATGGGGATACGTGTGTCGTATGGCAGACATTCTTGAAATGTTAGCAAAAGACTTATAACTGACATGATCAACACGCTCAAAAGCTCTGATATTAAGCTCTCTGATTTTAAGCTCTATGCAATTGTCACAGGAGGTTATTGGGCTTTTACCGTGACGGACGGCGCAATCCGCATGCTGGTGGTCCTCTACTTCCATCTGCTCGGTTACTCTCCACTCGAAGTGGCAATGCTATTTTTGTTCTACGAATTCTTTGGCATTATCACCAATCTTGTCGGCGGCTGGTTAGGCGCTCGCATAGGGCTTAACAAAACCATGCACATCGGCATGGCAATACAGGTATTTGCGCTGCTCATGCTGACAGTTTCCGATGCATGGCTCTCAGTGCCTTACGTCATGGCCGCGCAGGCGCTTTCGGGAATCGCCAAGGACTTGAATAAAATGTCGGCGAAAGCCAGCGTCAAAGTATTCGCAAGTGATGGCAATGAAACAAAGCTGTTTAAACTTGTATCAGCGCTTACTGGTTCAAAAAACGCGCTTAAGGGTACTGGGTTTTTCGTCGGCGCGGGACTGCTTGAATGGATCGGCTTTCGGGGTGCCCTCCTCGTCTTGGCAGGCCTGTTAAGTCTGGTCTTAGTCGCGACCATGATCAGTTTGCCTTCAGGAGTAGGCAAACTCAGTACTAAACCAAAGTTCTCACAAGTTTTTTCGCACAATGCTGCCATCAATTGGCTCGCAGCAGCACGCTTTTTTCTTTTTGCATCACGGGACGTTTGGTTTGTGGTCGCGCTCCCGGTCTTTCTATATTCAGAGCTTAATTTCACATTTACTGAAGTTGGCGCGGCGATCGCTATTTGGATTATCGGCTATGGCATCGTTCAGTCCATCGCGCCAAAACTGCTAGGTTATAGTCGCGCAGAGACAGCACCTGGCGGACTTGCCGCACTCGGTTGGGCTTTACTTCTCGCGCTTATATCCGCTGCAATTGCGCTGGGTATGATGCAAACCTTCCACACTGAATTTATTTTGCTCGGCGGGCTATTGGCTTTCGGTATCGTGTTCGCAATCAACTCAGCTATTCACTCTTACCTGATACTTGCATACTCCGATGGCGACAAGGTTGCGATGAACGTGGGTTTTTACTACATGTCTAACGCCGCTGGTCGTCTGACAGGTACGATTCTTTCAGGCTGGATGTATCAGTCGCAGGGAATCATCGGCTGCCTTTGGTGGTCTGCAGGACTTCTGATTCTGGCCGCCTTGTTTTCGCTATTTTTGCCGCGTGCCGACTAACACCGATCTGTTGATGCATAATGTGGAATAAATAGTAAGCTGGAGGCAATCAACATGACGACTGTAAGAGTTTACGGTGCACCTCATTCACCCTGGGTTCAAGCTGTGCTGCTGGGTTTACACGACGCTGGCATTACACATTCATTGACAACTTTGCCGACACTAAAGTTGTTTATCGAGTCAGGCATCATGATGCCTGCGGCAAAAATTGATGAAAGGGATTGGCAACTGGAGTCGACTGACATTCTCAGTAGCATCGGTTTCGAACCGGTATCAATCGAACAGATGCAACTTGTGCAACAAGCGTGGCGTGGCGTTCATCATAGAGCTGACAGTACCGCATTATTTTGGGGCGGGTTTAGCTTAGCCGCCGACCGAAACAGCTCAGTAATAAAAAGACTTGCTCACAACTTTCTACGAAGTTTCATCACATTATATTTTTATCTAATGATTCGAATACTCATGGTCATCAAAGGCGCTTCTGATCCGCCAGACTATGGCGCTCAATTTTTGCCATTCGAAGAAATGTTAAGCAAATACGACGCGCCCTACTTAAGTGGTGAGGAACCGAATTCCCTCGACTACCTTATCTTCGGCATTATTCAATGCCACTCCAGCATCTACGTCCCGCCAATAACAGCGCTACAATCAGATCCGCGATTGGAAAACCTGCGCAATTGGATCAGCAGAATGCAGGCACGATTTCAGGATTACGCGTATATCTATTCGGGAATATACTTCAGCCCACACTCGGCACACCCAAAGCGCCCGCCACTCATTGACCGTATTGCATTTTGGTTAGGCGGAATATCGATGGTTGCTCTGTTTCCAATCACCGTTCCACTGGTAATGTTTTTGGCGCTCCGAGTGAAACGATCTTAACTTGCCTTAGCACTCGGTCTACCCGCCACCTCACCGCGCCATCGAGCCAGGTTTAGCAATTGCTCGTCAGGTTTTAGATCAACCATCTGTTGCGCAAAATCAATCGTCACCATCGCCGTGATATCGACGATGCTATAATCTTCACCCGCAAGCATCGCTCGCGTTCCAAGTTCAGCATCCATTCTTTGGTAATAAGCATTCACAGCGGCATCGCTTTGCTTTTTTGCTTCAGGAATTTGCACGAAGCGACCCTTAGCAATTTTGGCAACGATGGGTCCGTTAACCCAGGAAGTACTGACATTACGACCCAGCAGCAACTCGATACGTCTTAGATGCATGTCAATGCGGGCTACCGCTTTTGGTGTTGCACCAAACATCGTAGGCGTTGGATGCAAAGCTTCTAAATAGCGGCATATCGAGATTGATTCTGAGATATATGTTCCGTCATCAAGTTCCAAAACCGGTATCTGCCCATTCAAGTTCTTTTGTATAAATTCAGGCGTTTTGTGCTCACCCTTCTGCATGTCGATATTAATTCGTTCAACCTTTATACCTTTTTCTGCCAGGTAAACATGTACCCGTCGTGGATTAGGTGCAGTTGGATGATCGTATAATTTCATGTTATTACCTCAGTCTTCATACTCGTCAATGAAAGTATGCGTGTCTTGTTTGAGCTCTTGTTTGAGCTCTTGTTTGAGCCTAGTCGAACAATTATTTTAAGCCATCCACTTCAAGAATACTTCACGAAATTATTTTTTGGTGAGGCTTTATAGTCAAAATAAAAACGTTTATTGCTCACGACAAAAGCATCTACCCTGATGTTAATATGTATGCACAGAACAAACACAAGGGGCAAAAAAAATGGTTGGAAGATTGAAGAACAAAGTTGCTGTCATCACAGGCGGTACTAGTGGCATTGGTGAAGTGACAGCGGAACTGTTTATCTCTGAGGGCGCCAACGTGGTAATTTGCGGGCGCTCAGAAATGAAAGGCCGCGCCATCGCAGACCGCTTAGGCAATGCCTGTAAGTTTATTGTCGCCGACGTTATGAGCGAAGCAGATATCAAGAAAACTATCGATTTTGCAGCAGACGAATTTGGCGGTATAGACATTCTGTTTAACAATGCAGGCGGGCCAACCGCAGGAGACATCATCGAGGTAGATGAAGACACCATCCACTACGCCATGCAATTACTGTTTAGTAGCGCAGTGCTTGGCATCAAGCACGTAGTGCCTCACATGAGAGCGCGTGGCGGGGGCAGCATTATTAACAATTCTAGCGTCGCTGCGATAAGAGACAATCAAGGTGGATTACTTTATTCCGCGGCTAAAGCAGCCCTCACTCACTACACCACTTTAGCAGGCGTTCGCCTCGGTCCAGATGGTATTCGGGTTAACTGTATTTCTCCCGGCGCAATCGCCACACCTATTTTTTACGGCGGATCAGCCAGAGCCAATACGCTGAGCGATGATCAGAATGCGGCAAAAATGGAGAAGCTGGCAGGCAATCTAGCGAGAGCAACACCTATGCAAAAAACGGGATTACCGATAGATATCGCCACCGGCGCGCTTTATCTTGCCAGCGATGAGGGTCGATTTGTGAACAGCCATGATCTGGTGATTGATGGTGGCCGCACTGCGATGTTTCATGAGGCACAATAGTCGCGTAGAAGCTCTAAAGGCTATGTAAGCTATAAACCATGATTGAGCACTGGCTGAGCAGCAACGCGAGTCAGTGCATCCTGTGAGATAGCAATATGAAATGGCATAATCGCAGCCAAGTAAATTTGACCTCCGATATTATGGGTATTCACCCACGTGCCGAGGTAGACACGACCTGCTTCTGAAATGACTGATACACGAACGTCGTCCTCAATAGATCACACTAAGACCCATATCGAAAATGCGAGAGTACTTAGCGCTCATTGCAGGCATTAAAGATACCTGCCGTTTTTTCAAATATTTGGACTTTTATAAGATACCTATTGCTTGTTCAGCACAACAAGAGAATAATTCAAACAAACGTTTGATTGGTAACCCTCATGGCCCCTCAAAACAAAGCAAATCCAGCATCCGCAGCCACACGAGAAAAAATACTCGATGCCGCGGAACAACTGCTTATAGAGAAAGGCTGTTCAGGTACCTCACTACGAGCAATTGCTTCCAGTGCTGGTGTGAACCTGGCAGCAACTAATTATCACTTTGGCTGTAAAGAAGGTCTCTTTGCTGCGGTTATTCATCGACGCGTCACGCCAATTAATAAACAGAGACTGGTATCTCTCGATGAGCTTGAAGCGACAAAGCGTGTCCTTTCAACTCAGGAAATAGTGGAAGCATTTCTGCAACCAATGGCCAGCACGGACCTCCCCGAGCATTTACCCGCAGTCATTGCCCGCATCAGCAGCGAGCCTCAGCAAGGTATACGAGCAATTCTTCAGTCGGAATTCATGGAAGTAGCATCTCGGTATCAGACAGCGCTGATTCTTGCATTGCCACTTGTTAGTGAAGAAGACGTTGTTTGGCGATTTCATTTCCTCGTGGGTGGCATGTTACATCTGGTGGGTCTTTTCAAACCATTGGGAGTTAGAGAATCAGAGCTATCAAAGAAAGAAAGATTTCAAAAGCTGGTCACATTTGCAGTAGCAGGTTTAGCTGCCCACTAATTTAACAAGAAGCACCTACGAAAAAGTCTCAGCAAAATTACTCATAAACAGTACTCATCAACCAAAAAACAGCGGTTTTAAGGAAGAATAATAGTGAAGCGAGTTGTACTCCCCCTGATCATTATCATTTTCGGCTTTGGCTTAGCAGCGACGTTGATCGCCACCGGCCCCAAACTTGAGCCTAAACCTGTTGTGTCTTTAGTCCCGTTGGTTCGCGTGATGAAAGTTGAGCCAGCAACTATTCAAATGACCACAACGACCCATGGCACGGTAGAGCCGAGAACTGAAAGTGAACTAATACCTGAAGTATCTGGTCGCATAACGGCGATTTCAGATGCCATGGTTTCAGGTGGTTTTTTTAGTCAAGGTGATATGTTGTTAACCATTGATCCGCTGGACTATGAAGAAGCCCTTGAACAATCTAAAGCAGGTCTTGCCCGAGCAAAAAGTGAATTGGATAACGCTCAAAAAGCACATATTCGACAACTCGATCTTGCAAAACGTAACCTCACGAGCGATGCACAAAAAGATGATACCTCAAACAGACTTTCGGTTGCTAAGGCCAGTGTTCGAGAGGTCATAGCAAGGTTGTCACGTGCCGAACGAGATCTGGTACGAACAGAAATCAGGGCCCCTTACGACGGTCGTGTTCGGTCGGAGAAGGTAGACATTGGTCAATTTGTCAATCGTGGTAATGCTGTTGCCATGATTTATGCCACAGATATTTCAGAAGTTCGCCTCCCCATTAATGACGAAGAGTTAGCCTTCATCGATTTGTCTCTCGCCACAGGGGGCATAGGTAATAACAAACCCGTCACGGTCTCCCTCAAAGCTGACTTTGCTGGCGCCGAACATGCATGGCAAGGCACCGTCGTCCGCACTGAAGGTGAATTGGATCCCAATACGCGCATGCTCAACGTTGTCGCCCAGGTGCAGCGTCCTTATGAACAGAGCCAAAACAGACCACCCCTCGCTGTAGGACTATTTGTAGAAGCTGAAATTCATGGGGCAACTTTTAATAATGTTGTCGTGTTGCCTCGTGTTGCCCTTCGGCCCAACAATCAGGTTTATGTCATCGACAGCGAAGGGAAATTACGTTTTAGAAAAGTAGACGTGCTTCGTATCGTAGAAGAGGATGTGTTTATCCAAGCTGGTCTGAGACGAGGCGAACTTGTATGTGTATCGCCGCTTGAAGCAGCAATTGACGGCATGCCGGTCAGAATACCAGATTCAAAAAATATGGCGAAATTATGAAAACCGCAATCGCGTGGTTTGCGAACAACCACATAGCAGCCAACTTACTGCTCATTCTCATCGTTCTAAGTGGACTGGCGGCAATCCCAAGCATGCCACAAAAATCTTTCCCTGATATCGACGTGCCTGTTATTAACGTCACGGTTGCCTATCTAGGCGCTGCACCGGAAGAGGTTGAGCAAGGTGTATGTATTCGCGTTGAAGAAGAACTTGAGGGTATTGAAGGTATCGAAAAAATATCCTCAGCAGCTGTTGAAGGGGCATGTCGGGTTACCATCGAATTGTTTGAAGATGCAGATAGCTCACTAGCACTAGACGAAGTTAAAAGTCGTATCGATGCCATCATCACTTTCCCCGTAGAGACCGAAAAACCAGTGATTAATTTAGTCTCTCGGGTACGTCCGGTGTTAGAAATATCGATCACGGGGCCAGAAGACGAAAGAATGCTTAAAGTGTTAGGCCAGCAAGTCAGAGATGAAATTGCAGCATTGCCAGGGGTCACACAGGTTTCGCTCCAAAACACGCGACCTTATGAGATTTCTATAGAAGTGTCTGAAGCATCCCTACTGCGCAATGGCATATCATTTCAACAGGTTGCTCAAGTTATCCGCGCTCGCTCTCTGGACTTACCCGGCGGATCCATAAAAACAGAAGGCGGAGAAATTCTTCTGCGGACAAAAGGTCAAGCCTATTGGGGTCATGACTTCGAACAGCTCGTCTTAATCACGCGAGCCGACGGTACTCGAGTCTATTTAAGTGATGTCGCAACTGTTGTCGACGGCTTCGAGGATACAGATCAGTCATTAAGATTTGACGGTAAACCCGCAGCATTAATTCGAGTCTCTCGTGTCGGCAAACAAGATATCCTGGATATTACTGGCGCAGTGACAAAGTATCTCGAGACAGCCGGGAGTAGATTGCCAGAAGGCGTAACCCTCACGGTTTGGAATGATGGTTCGAAACTCTTGCGAGGTCGACTCGACACACTCCTCAACAGCGCACGGCAAGGGTTCCTAATGGTGCTCATTCTTCTTGCCTTATTCCTTCGACCTAGACTGGCATTCTGGGTAAGCGTTGGCGTTCCAGTTGCGTTTCTTGGGGCATTATTTCTGATTTCAGTTCTTGGGCTTTCGATCGATGGCATATCACTCTTCGGGTTTATTCTAGTACTCGGCATACTCGTGGACGATGCCATTGTTGTTGGGGAAAACGTTTACTCCGAACAGAAGAAAGGAACCAGCCTTTTACAAGGCGCAATCACAGGCACCCAACAGGTTTCAATACCCGTTATTTTTGGCGTTCTAACGACGATGACGGCATTTATGCCTTTACTATTAGGTCCTGGCACGATGGGGCAAATCTTCGGTGTCATCGCCACTGTTGTGATGGCCTGTCTCACATTCTCATTAATTGAGTCACAACTAGTATTGCCTGCTCACCTTGGTCACCAAAGCATAAAATCCGACGCAGGTGAGATCGCCGTCTTGATGATTCCGATCATCGCAATCATAGCCCTGGGGTTTTCAGACGATTTGAGAGGCTACGTGGGTTTCGTCATTGGGGCCTTTACCTTGATTTACGCACTGTACGCTGTGGGTATCTGGACTCGATTTTCACAATGGGCGATAAAGATGCAGGGTCGGTTTTCAAATAACATCGAAGGCCTGATCAATGTGCAATTTCGGAAAGTCGTTAGTGTGGTGGTCACAGCAAGGTATATTACAATCTCAGTTGCATTTGTCGCGCTGTTATCCAGCATCGGTATCGTTGCCAGCGGCCGACTGCCCTTTTCGTTCTTCCCCCCACTAGAATCAGACCAAGCGATCGCGAAACTCACTATGCCCCTCGGTACACCTGCCGAAGTTACTCGGGAAGTGGTACTGAAATTGGAACTTGCCGCCCAGCAACTAGAACAAGAATTAAGTGCCGAATATCCTGATGCACCGCCCGTGACGCATATTCTAGCGTCAGTAGGAAATCAACCGAGTAGCGCTGGCGGCGGCGGTCCTGGTGGGGGCGGGACTAGCTCATCAGGTGGACATTTAGGTGAAGTCACACTTCAACTTGTGCCAAGCGAAAACAGAACACTTAAAACGAGAGCGGTCGCTAACCGTTGGCGCGAAATGACGGGCGCCATCCCCGACGCAGTGGAGCTCAAATTTAACACTTCACTGTTTAGCGTGGGCAACGCCATTGACATTCAGTTGGCAGGAGACAATGTTGACGACCTTCGCATAGTCGCAGAAAAAATTAGGCTAAAACTCGCACAATACCCAGGCGTCATTGATATCACTGACAGCTTTAGAGCAGGTAAGCAGGAAGTTAAACTCGACATTTTACCTTCAGGTGAAGCGCTGGGACTCTCGCTGAGCGATCTGGCACGTCAAGTCCGGCAGGCATTCTATGGCGAAGAGGTTCAGCGTATCCAAAGAGGTCGAGACGATGTGCGCGTCATGGTGCGATATACAGAGCAAGAACGTCAATCATTGAGTTCGCTCAAACAGATGCGCATCAGGACGCCGGAGGGCTCAGAAGTACCTTTCACCACGGTGGCTTCAGCTAATCTTGGACGCGGTTTCTCGTCTATTAACCGATCCGAACGCCAGCGTGTCGTCAATGTCGTTGCTGATGTAGATCGCAATCAAATCACCGCGAACGAAGTCATTGCAGACCTTGGCGCCGGTGGCATGCAGGAAATTTTGCGAGACTATCCACGTGTAAACTATAGCTTGGAAGGTGAGCAGAGAGAACAATCCGAAGCTGCATCAAGCCTAATACCTATGTTTGGCATTGCCCTATTTGTAATTTTTGCGCTGCTTGCAATTCCCCTCCGTTCTTACATGCAACCATTGATCATCATGAGTGTTATCCCCTTCGCTTTCGTCGGTGCGATATGGGGTCACCAGATTATGAAATCTTTCGATATGATCGCGGGGCTGGCAATGATGTCTGTGATGGGTTTCATTGCTGCATCTGGCGTTGTCGTTAACTCAAGTTTGGTTTTAGTACACAATGTGAACCGACGGATTGATAATGGCATGGATATGAATCATGCAGTGCTGGAAGCAGCAGTATCACGATGTCGACCCATCGTGCTCACATCAATGACAACCTTTGTTGGTCTTATGCCGTTAATGTTTAATAAAAGTGTTCAGGCACAATTTCTGGTGCCGATGGCGACGTCTTTAGCCTTTGGCGTGCTGTTTGCAACGATGGTGACCTTACTCGTAGTTCCTTCAGGTTATATGGTGCTGGAAGATCTTAAGTCTTTGATAGCGCGATTATTTAGCCTCTCTGATAACGCTACCGCAGATCAAGGCGATGTAGAGCAGGTAACAAAAGAGAACCAGACAGTGCCAGTGCTTAAAGCAAGTCATGTCGTCGCAGATTAAAAAGGACTGATTGTTGAGCGAGCAAGATAAAAAGAGTGAACAAGATGCTGAAGCAACCCCAGTAAACAAGCGCGATTTCACAAGCGGACCAGTACCCACCCATCTGATGCGACTCACCGGGTTTATGATGGTGGGTCTGATATCCGTGATGGGCGCCAACCTCATAGAGGCTGTCTACATTGGCCGAGTAGGCGCCAACGCCCTCGCAGCATTGAGCTTCACCTTCCCGCTTATCATGCTATTTCAAGGTATCTCGATGGGCCTTGCTGTCGGTGCCTCATCGGTAGTTGCTCGAACGCTTGGCGCCGGCGACAGAGAACGCGGCAAGTTGCTCATCACCCACTGCCTGTTGCTAGTCAGCATGTTAGTTTTTGTTGCCTGCATCGCGGCCTACCATTATGTGGACGTCTTTTTCTGGCTTCTTGGCGCAGATGATACTGTCCTGCCGCTAGCAGTAGATTACATCCATATCTGGATTTTCGGATTACCCTTCTTCACAATCGCCATGGTTGGCTCTACGCTTATGAGAGCTGCTGGCGACGCCGTGACACCCGGCTATCTCATGACTATCGGCTCAGGGCTGCACATCATCATTAGCCCAATTTTCATATTTGGCATGTTCGGCGCACCTGAAATGGGGTTATCCGGTGCAGCTATGGGATTTGTTTTAGCGCGTTCAGTTAGTTTCTTGATGTATAGCTATGTCATCTGGATAAAAGACGAATTACTGATATTTAGGATGACGGGTTTCATCTCATCTTGCCGAGCAATACTGCACGTTGGTCTACCTGCGATGGCAAGTAATATGATTCAGCCACTTTCTATGGGGATCATTACTCGCTTGTTAGCAGGCCATGGTTCCGTCGTCGTTGCAGGGTTTGGGGTTGCTTCCAGAATTGAATCGATTGCTGTGATAGTCATCATTTCTCAGTCGATGAGCATTGCGCCTTTTATTGGCCAAAATTGGGGAGCAAAGCGCTTCGAGCGGGTCACCAGTGGCATGAACCTCGCTAACGGATTAGCTATCGTCTGGGGGATTATTGCCTATGCGGCCTTGTTTTTCCTTGCTCGCCCTATCATTTCACTGATTAGCGAGGATCAAGGGGTAGTCGATGCCGCCGTCACCTATCTCCGTATATTACCCTTGAGCATTGGTTTTATGGGCGTGTTGATGAACTCGGCATCCTGCTTTAACGCTTTAGGTTTACCTCTACCACCTTTGGTGCTGACATTCTTGCAAATGATCGTTATTCAAATACCTTTAGCCCTTTTAGGGAACTATCTATTCGGCTATGCCGGGATATTTGTGGCAACGGCATTCACGATTTCACTTCTAGGAATCATCTCGTGGTTTTGGCTCAGACGTGAACTTAATAAGGGTATGAGTAGAATGAGCGCCTCAACTGCCTAGATGTCAGACAAGTAAAAACGCGTGCCACAGATATTCACCTGATCATCCGATACATAGCAGTTTCGTTGTTTTGCCTTTTCCAGCAGTTGATCTCGGTTTCGAACTGTAATGTCCAACCCACCCAGTCCTGCTCCTCGACCATCTTCAATGGCGACAAAACGTAACCTGGCATTATTTAGTTGAATGGACAATTCAGAGCCTTCATAGACCACGGGTAAGCCTGCAACTTTCCCCCAGAGTTCTGCAAGTGCAATCGGGTCATCGCCCTGAAGCTCGACACCGATCATGTTGTCAGTCACATCCTGCTTTACCTTGTCTTCCCAACCAGTGCCACCAACTGGCATCCAATGTCCTTCGAAATCATTATGAGAATCCGATTCAATTTCAAAAAAAGCGGCCTTCAGATCACCTGGATGCAACTGACACAAATTCCAATCATCGCGAATTGTTTCATGCGCAACACGCACACCATTATCGAGTGCATTTTGGCGCACAGTAGCCTGACTTTCACGACTGTCGGCTTGAGTAATGACCATATACCCTCCATCCCCGCTACGGCGCTGCAAATAACGGCCTCCAGCAGTACCTTGTTTGATCGGCGCGACAACCTCAAGGAAGTTCCGCCCCACTGCCATTAGCGTATTCTCGAGACCAAATGCACCGACCCCTGGGTCGATATAGCAGGGGTTAACGCCCAAAATATCTGTCAGATCTTCTATGACAGGTTTCAATTTTTCCGCTACCAAACATATTTGTCTTAACTGGATGGTCATATCTCTTTGCTCCGAGTAATTAAATCTTGAAGGTATGACAAAAATTTATACTGCATGTCACCCTCTCGTACAAGTTGATTTACCGAATTAATAAAAAAGTTACCTCGCAGGCAACTATTGCTATGCCGACTTCTCTTCGTGGTACGATTAAGTGAATCGTCAATTTTAAGATAACGAAATTAGAGAGAGGGACAACTAATTGGAAAGACTAGAGAAAAGACCGATATTCTGGTTCTACGGCTCGGCTTCGATGGCCTATGGCATAAAAAACAATGCCTTTAGTTACCTGTTACTTATCTATTGCAATCAAGTCTTAGGCGTTCCCGGTTACCTTGCGTCCCTTGCACTCGCAATCGCAATGATCTGGGATGCAGTTTCAGATCTCCTACTGGGTCACTGGTCTGACAAAACCCACTCTCGGCTCGGTCGCAGACATCCATTTATGTATGCCGCACTTTTATTACTACCCTTCTCGTTCTACGCCTTATTCAATCCGTTAATCGAACTAGATGGCAATTCTGCCTTCTTTTACGTATTGATAATGGCGCTACTAATCAGGACCGGCACAACACTCTTTGAGGTTCCTTCTACGGCAATGTTGCCAGATCTCGAAAAAGATTACGACGCACGCAACAAATGGTTAGCACTCAGATATGGTTTTGGTTGGTACGGTGGCAACGGCCTACATACCATCAATTTTCTATTTTGGGTGGGTGCCTACGGTGTTGCGGTTCAAACCGGATATAGCATTTATGGCACTGTAGGCGCACTCATCATCGCGTTAGTCATTGTTATTTCAGCGCTCGGTACCCAAAAGGTGATGGCAGAGTTACCTAAACCTACCGATAGATTTAAATTCAAAGAAATCACAAAAGAGATCGCTGAAATACTTCAGTCTGTTAAGAACAAAAATTTTGCTGCGTTGTTTTTGTACGGCCTCATCGTCGGCATCGCCGGTGGCTTAGGCACAGCATTATATCTATACAACACAACCTATTTCTTTGGCTTTAGTGGCACACAAATCGCAGCAACCGGCGCTGGCGTCATGATCTCTCCGCTTGTTGCTTACTGGGCCGCACCCTTTTTCGGCAAAAAGTATGGCAAGAAAAATGCGGCGATTGGTGCAATCCTTGTGAATATTAGTCTCTATCCGATTCCCTATATTTTGCTGCTAACCGGTTATTGGCCAGAACTCGGCAGTTGGTTAAGCCTTGGGATATATAGCGTATTCATCGTGGCAGAAGTTATCTGCAGTATTATTGGTGGCGTATTGCTTGATTCAATGATGGCGGATGTCGTTGAAGATAGTGAAGTTGCAACAGATAGGCGCTCCGAAGGATTGTTTTACGCCGCTAGGGGATTTGCTGGCAAAGCAATTTCAGCAGGCGGTATCATCGGCGCAGGCACGATCATCTCCCTGGTTGGGCTAGATGGCGTTACCCATCTTGATCAGGTTACCAATGAGATTCGTCTCGATTTGGCAACCTTATTTTTACCCCTTTACTGCTGTCTGTATTTAATTGGTTTGTATTGCGTTAGCCGCTACAAAATCGATAGAAACCACCATGACGCTAATTTGAGCAAACTTGCAGAACGACAGGCGAGAAGCTAGCACCCGTCATGAAAGGAAATTGTTAGCTGAACAGTTAGGGCTTACGGGAAACCCAATAGACTCACTTAAAAAATTATTGCATCGAGGAAGCAAAACCCATGATAGAG
Source organism: Candidatus Azotimanducaceae bacterium (assembly GCA_047629195.1). Classification (GTDB taxonomy): domain Bacteria; phylum Pseudomonadota; class Gammaproteobacteria; order Pseudomonadales; family Azotimanducaceae; genus UBA4582. The sequence continues at coordinate 16,378 of JBLHWY010000026.1, read as the reverse complement.
AAACTACTTGTCGCAAATCGCGCTGAAATAGCGATACGAATTATGAGAACCGCTGTCAATATGGGAATTAAGACAGTCGCTGTTTATCCCGCTGACGATCAACAGTCTTTACACGTCTACCGCGCTGATGAGGCATTCCCTCTTGAGGGTCGAGGTGCTGCCGCTTATCTTGATATAGAACAACTTATTCAAGTCGCGTTGAATGCTGGCTGCGATGCAATACATCCTGGTTATGGCTTTTTAAGCGAAGTCGCCGGATTTGCTAACGCATGTGACTTGGCAGGCATCAAATATGTTGGACCAGACAATGACACTCTCGCACTGTTTGGTGACAAATCTGAAGCGAGACGTTTTGCGATCGAAAATGACGTACCGGTAATTCCTGGCACTCAGTCGGCAACAACGCTCAGTGCTGCTGGGCTGTTTTTAGCTTCACTAAGCGGCAAGTCCATGATCATTAAAGCAATCGCAGGCGGCGGTGGTCGCGGCGTAAGAGTCGTCGATCATGCTGATGATTTGGAACAGGCATATAACCAAAGCGGACGTGAAGCATTGGCTGCCTTTGGCGACGACGCACTATACGTCGAAGCCTACTTACCCAATGTTCGTCATATTGAGATTCAAGTTTTGGGAGACGGCAGCGGCGATGTTATTTGTCTTGGCGAGCGCGACTGCTCACTACAGCGAAGACATCAAAAAATTATCGAAATAGCACCCGCCCCTGATTTGAACGAGGATGTCAGAATTGAGCTAACAGCGGCGGCCGAAAAATTAGCAAAGGCGACGAACTATCGGGGTGCAGGAACTTTCGAGTTTCTCGTTAATAGCGATCAGCAAGCATGGGCTTTTATCGAGGCGAACGCGCGACTTCAAGTCGAGCATACCATCACTGAAGAAATATATGACATCGACTTAGTCGAGGCTCAACTACGCATAGCAGGGGGCGAGTCACTTAAGGACCTAGAAATTAGTCAGGTTAAAAAACCGGGGTATGCGATTCAACTTCGGATCAACATGGAAACGATGCAAGCCGATGGTTCGGTGCGACCTTCAGGCGGCACAATAACTGCTTTTAATCCACCGTCTGGTCCGGGCGTTCGATTGGATACTTATGCTTACGCTGGCTATGCCACAAATCCGGGCTTCGATTCAATGCTCGCCAAATTGATCATTCATCATCGCAGCGCATTTGGGGGCAGCGACTTTAAAGCCGCACTCACAAATGCGTACCGATCGCTATGTGAATTTCAACTAGAAGGTGTCGCGACCAACATTTCCTTCCTGCAAAGCTTACTGCAATCGACTGCCGTAGGTAGCATTGAGTACCACACTAGGTTCATAGACGAAAATGTCGAAGCGCTGCTTGGTGAAGACATGCACCAGGCTCATTACGCGAGCCAACAACCACAAACAAGCGCTAACCGTGCTGGTGCTACGCTAGATTCAAACGACCCCTTGGCGGTACTAGCATTCGGCCAGCAGGTAAAAAGTGCGCAATTTGAAGCGTCTTCAATTGATGATTCGTGGCTCAAGTCGCCGATGCAGGGCACCATTATCGAGATCATGGTTAGCACTGGTGACAAGGTTTTGTCAGGCCAGCCGCTCATGATTATGGATTCCATGAAAATGGAGCATGAAATACAGGCTCAGTTCAGTGGTGTCGTCAATCAGCTCGGTATTGTCGTTGGCGAAACGATTTACGAAAAACAACCGCTACTTCAAATTGATGAACAGGAAGTTGAAGCGGCACTCGCATTAGAGGAAGAAGAAGTCGACCTTGATGAAATTCGACCTGATTTAGCCGAGATTGTTGCGAGACGAAAAACGACTTTAGATGAATTTCGACCCACTGCAGTAGCTCGTCGGCGCAAAACTAAACAAAGAACGGCACGAGAAAACATTCAAGACATGTGTGATTCTGAGACATTCATAGAATATGGCCAACTGGTGCTCGCTGCTCAGCGACGACGTCGAACAATGGAAGACTTGATAGATAAGAGTCCCGCAGACGGCATGATTACAGGTGTTGGCGCGGTAAACAGTGATTTGTTCGGTGAACCAGATAATCGATGTGTGCTGATGTCCTATGACTACACCGTTTTCGCTGGCACTCAAGGCGGGCAGAACCACAGGAAAACAGACCGAATGATTCGAGTTGCTGAGGAGGGCCGAATGCCAATGGTCATTTTCGCCGAGGGCGGCGGTGGCAGGCCAGGAGATACAGACGGTATAGGAGGCGAAGGCACAACAACCTTTGCCCGATTTGCGCAACTCAGTGGACTGGTGCCAATGATCGGTATTACTTCAGGACGATGTTTTGCAGGTAATGCGTCATTGTTAGGTTGCTGTGATCTTATTATCGCCACAGAAGGTTCCAATATTGGCATGGGAGGACCTGCCATGATCGAAGGCGGCGGCCTAGGCATTTATTCACCTGAAGAAATCGGCCCCATGTCAGTCCAGGTTCCGAACGGTGTCGTCGACATTCTGGTCAAAGACGAAGAGGAAGCCGTCACCGTAGCAAAAAAATATCTCAGCTATTTCCAAGGCAAGACACAGACGTGGACAAAACCGGACCAACGCTTGATGCGCAGAATTATTCCGGAAAATCGCCTTCGAGCCTACAATGTCAGAAGTATTATAGAAACACTCGCCGACACAAATTCAGTGTTGGAGATCCGGGAAAAATTTGGCGTCGGCTGCATCACCTCGTTCATCAGAGTCGAGGGCATGCCAATGGGCGTGATCGCCAACAATCCAAGTCACCTTGGCGGCGCGATCGACGCGGACGGCGCTGATAAAGGTGCGCGCTTTATGCAGCTTTGTGATGGCTTTGATATCCCGCTGCTCTATCTCTGTGATACGCCGGGAATTATGGTTGGCCCTGAAATAGAAAAGACGGCACTGGTTCGACATTCAAGCCGAATGTTTTTAACCGGCGCAAACTTATCTGTCCCCTTCTTTACTATTGTTCTCAGAAAAGCCTACGGGCTTGGCGCCATCGCAATGGCCGGCGGTTCCTACAAGACGCCTTTCTTTACGGTCTCATGGCCTACTGGAGAATACGGAGGCATGGGGTTAGAGGGCAGCGTGAAATTGGGCTACCGCGCCGAATTGGCCGCTATAGAAGATCCAGATGAACGTCTGGAAGCTTACGAGAAAATGGTCGCAAAAGCTTATGCAACAGGTAAAGCGTTGAACTACGCTTCTCTTTTCAGCGTTGACGATACAATCGATCCCGCTGATTCCCGCCATTGGGTGAGCAATATCATGAAATCGATTCGCAGAGAACCAAAAGGTCCCGGCAAACGCCGATCTTCGATTGATGCCTGGTAAGCCAGTTATTTCTCTTCATTTAGCGCGCTAGTAGGGCGCGCTAAATAGGACGGCGAATTAACAGGCTGAACCTGGCGTATTAGCTTATATTGCGAGCTTACTGCGCCAGCTTAGGCACGGGTAGCACTAGATAACGGATCAATCCTGCAGCAATCGCTAAAATCAGAAACGCGAGAGGTAGACCTATAATAATTGAGGCCGCTTGTAGCGCTGAGACACCGCCAACCACTATCAGCACGCAGGTAATAGCGCCTAACATGAAACCCCAGAATACTTTCATCGATTGCAGATGATCGACCCTTAGTAAATGACATAGCACTAACGTGGCAGAATCGAGAGATGTAATCAGCCAGGTAAACAAAAGGAATGCTGCAGTGCCGACTAATGCTTGCCGCAGGAACTCGGAACCAAGATTGTCGAATACGGTCACGATCCCCTGACTATAGTCAGCCACGACAATCTCACTCACCGACCCCGCTTGTTGCAGTTCCTGATGAACTGCAGTGCCACCAAAGACAGACATCCACAGAAGAATAATCAACGCGGGCACAAACAAAACCGCGACAATGAATTCTCTCATCGTGCGCCCTTTGGATATTCTCGCGACAAATAATCCAACGAAAGGCGCCCAGGCTAACCACCAACCCCAATAAAAAACGGTCCATGCAGATTGCCATGCTTTGTTCGCCGCACTTTCAGCAGTCCAAAATCCCATAGGAATGACGTTCGCGACATAATCAATCGTACTCCCAACAAAAACCTCGAAAAGCCATTGCGTTGGACCAACAATAATAATCACCAATACAAGACCCACACTGATCCAGACATTCAATTCGCTTAAGAACCTGATACCTCTGGACACTCCCGTCACTGCGGAGAGAATACCCAAACAACTCACCAGCACGACTATCGCGATCTGACTGGTGGTACTCATTTCAAAATCAATCAGGGCGCCGAGCGTGGCATTCATGCCACCAACGGCCAGACCAATGGAGGTCGCAACACCAAACACTGTACCCAAAACAGCGACTACATCGATCGCTTGTGAGATGCCGTTTGGCAACGCCTTAAAACCTGTAAGCGGCGAAAATGCTGTGCCGAAGGTTAATGGTAAATCATAACGATAAGCGCCAAGTCCAATGCAAAGTCCAACCAGCACATAAAGACCCCAACCATGAAACCCCCAATGAAAAGCGGTGACACTGACTGCCGTTACTGCTGCCTCAGCGGTGCCAGGCAACTCGCCACGCATCGCAAGGAAGGGATTGTTCAACATGTGCGTAATAGGCTCCGCTGTGCCCCAATACAAAATACCAGATGCGAGTCCAGCACTGAACAACATTGAAAACCATGCAAGGTAGCTAAAATCCGGACGATCATCATCTTTGCCGAGGCGCACCTTCGCGCGAGGATGAAAACAGGCGACGATCACTAGCAAAAGTACAAGACTGACAGTCCAGTTAAACAGCATATCGAAGCGACTCACGACTTCGTCTCTGATACCGAGAAAAACGACACCGGCTTGTTCAACGTCAATTGCGGCAAAGCCGACAAATAACATGAGTAGTAGAATGACAAAAAAGGAAAGCGGTTGGTAAGGGTGCTGTTTTATCTCGAGGAGGGACAAGCAGACGTCTCATGGCTGTGACAGGGAAGACACCATAACAATATTCATGCTTACCGGCTAATCAGCGGGCTGAAGATAAAGAAAAGATGGCTTCAAATGAGCCACATGCATCTTATTTTTGGAACCTATTTACGATAGCATCAGTCAACTAATACCATTCGGGTTAACCAATGAAGCAACTCTTCATTATTACGACATTCTGGCTACTCGCCAGCTGTGACCAAACCGAAAATTCGTTACCTGCTTCAAAGGGACAAACAGCAATGAATGAAATCGTTCAGACCAATTACGGGGAATTACGAGGTGTGATGGCTCAAAGTACTGCCAGCACGAACTTCAGTGAGCGTCCAAGTGAGAAGACAGATAGCGAACGAAATATCCGCGTGTTTAAGGGTATTCCCTATGCCAAACCGCCTATTGGCGAACTTAGATGGCGACCACCAGAGTTACCTACAGCCTGGTCTGGGGTTCGTAATGCTGATCAATTCAGTCAATCGTGTATTCAGCCTACCAACACCAGCAGCTTTGTTTGGGCTCGAGGCGAGTTCGACGTTAGCGAAGATTGTCTCTACCTGAATATTTGGTCAAACACAGAAGTGAAAAAACAACCCGTCATGGTCTGGTTTCACGGCGGTGCACACACCAGTGGCCAAGGTCATTCAGAAATTTTTAATGGCACAAAACTTAGCCAGCAAGGCGTCGTACTAGTCAGCATTAACTACAGACTCGGAGCATTCGGCTTTCTGGCACATCCTTGGCTGACACAGGAGTCGGAACACGCGAGCTCAGGCAATTATGGCCTGCTAGACAAAATTGCGGCACTTAACTGGGTAAAAGATAATATAGAACAATTTGGCGGCGATGCCGAGAACGTCACAATCTTCGGACAGTCTGCTGGCTCTCAGAGTATTTGTTCATTGATGGCATCGCCACTAGCTACAGGTTTATTCCACAAAGCAATCGGTCAATCCGCGGCTTGCGTTGGTCCAGCGCCAAAACATGACATCAATGGCCAGCAACGCGGCGAAAAACTGGCAAATGAATTGAAAGCGACCAACCTCAGTGAACTTAGAGCGAGTAGTCCAGAACAGATCCTTAAAGCTTCCGAAGCATCCGGGTGGGGAAATGCGAGTCGTATTGTCATTGATGGCTGGGTGCTACCTGAGCCGCAAATAGAAACCTTCAGAGCCGGAAGACAGGCCAAAGTGCCTCTGCTTTTGGGCTCGCTGGCAGGCGAAGGAAACCAGCTATTCCCAGTGAATGAAGCACTGACCGAGGACCAATTGAATAAATATCTCACCAATTTAGTCGGTGAAGATGCGAAAGCATTAGCGGCCGAATACGTCGAAGAGTTTGAATCACCTGGCAAAATTCAACACGCGGTCGCGACCGATGTATTTATGGCATTCGGTATGCGCAGATGGGCTGAATATAGCGATATCGCAGGCAACGATACTTGGCTTTACTTCATGGATCATGTACCTCCAGCATTCCATCTTTATTGGCCAGAGAATCCTGATCTCAAACTGAAAGATGGACCCCGCAGTGGTGGCGCATATCACTCTGGTGATCTGGCCTATGTGTTTGGGAATACTCGAAGTGTCGGACTAGATTGGCGCGATGATGATCACAAGCTTTCTCAAACCATGGTTGAGTATTGGACTAATTTTGCCCGAACTGGGAATCCTAATGGCGCGCAGTTACCGCTTTGGCTGAAATTTGATCGTACAACCCTAAACACCCAAAGGCTGAATGCTGCACCTCACAATGTTAAAGGTGTTCGCAAAAGTAAAATTGACATTATTTCCAATGCACAACCCTTGTTCGAAGAGACCACAAAATGAGCCAGATGAAGCAGATGAAGCCAATAGAACTTGTTAGTGACGCATTAGATTTCCTTCCTGAACTTCAGAGCCGCAGCGCAGAGATAGACGCGTTAAGGCAGCTACCCCAAGACCTTGCTGAAAAACTTGCGGCGAAGGGTTTTTACAGAATTTGTACACCCTCGCAGATTGGCGGCCTAGCGCAAGAACCAAAGGTCATGTATGAAGTTTGCGAGACCCTGGCAACCGCTAACGGCTCTGCCGCATGGTGCGTGTTTATCGGATCAACTTCACAATATTTACTGGGTGCCCTGGGACCAGAACAACAACAAGAGATGATGACAAACATCAATGTTCTCACCAGTGGAGTTTTTGCAGATAGTGGTACTGCCCAATTTGAGGTTAGGGATAGTCAACCAGGCTATTTGATAAACGGCCACTGGCGTTGGGGTTCAGGCAGCCATAACGCTGCATGGATATCTGGCGGAATTCATGAGGTCGATAACAACGGCGAACCTCATCAAAGTACAGATAACATATTGACGCGCGTCTTCTTTAAACCCGATGAAATTGAAATTTTAGACAACTGGCATGTCTCTGGCCTGAGGGGATCAGGGTCCAGCGATTACCTTGCTAAGAATGTCTGGGTACCCGCACAACGCATGGCCTCTTCAATAGAGCAGACAGATTTAAAGGATCTTCCGATTTACCGTTACCCTAAATTCGCTTTACTTGCTCTACCCATCGGTGCGATCGCACTGGGGATGGCAAGAGCTTCGATTGATGAAGTTGTTAAAATTGCCAATGAGAAAACACCTCAGGGTAGCCGTCGTACATTGGCGCATCGACCGGGTCTCCATCGAGATATGGGCGTCGCCGATACCAAACTTGCCGCAGCCCGAAGTCATCTCTACGCACTAAGTGATGAAGTTTGGCACCATTGCCAGACTCAAGAGCCAACAGTTCAGCAACGACAGCAGTTAAGAGCAGCGAATGTACATGCGGTGAATACCGCGGTCGAAGTCATTGACAAAATGTATACCCTCGTCGGTGGCACCTCAGTATTCGAAACTTCCTGCCTACAACAACATTTTCGCGACGTACATGTTGCCACCCAACACATGATGGTCGGGGAACCGGTGATGGAACTTTCGGGACGTGTGATTCTTGGCATTGATGTTGAAGCGCCGGGGCTGTGAAATAAAAAGATAGGAGCAGATACAGTTATGAAAATTGGTGTCACACTTCGCAATATGGGGCCGCAAAGCACGCGGGAAATTATGGCAAGGTGCTGCCAGCGTGCTGAGGAAATCGGTTTTGATTCGATCTGGATCACTGATCACATCGCGATCCCACCTGATGACTCACAAGGCAGCGGCGGCAGATATACAGACCCCTTAACAACGCTTGCATGGCTTGCTGGCATGACACAGTCCATCTATCTCGGAGTAGGTGTTCTAATCGCACCCTATCGATCCGCCCTACCCACCGCAAAACAAATCGCGACGGTTCAAGAACTATCAAACAACAGATTGTTGTTAGGTATCGCGGTCGGATGGATGGACGCAGAATTCAAAGCGCTTGGCGTCGATCGTCATCAGCGAGGCAAAATCACCGACGAGACATTGACAGTAATAAAACAATGCTTTGAAAACGATATTGTAAAACTAAACGATCAGGCATTCATATTTAGCCCGCGCCCAATGGCTCCTCCTATCTATATCGGCGGCAGTGTTAAGCATGCGCCCAAGCGAGCAGTTAAATTCGGCCATGGCTGGCTGCCCATGACGAGGAACCCAGAAACCTTGGCCCGAGATTTAGAAACGTTTCATCAACTGGGAAGCGACCAGGGAGTTGAGCCAGGACCCGTTGCCGCGATGACAAGCCTACCTCTCGACAATATAGACGAAGCAAAGAGGTTGGCAAACGACTACCAAGAGCTTGGCATTGAGCGCCTAATTTGTTCAGTGAAGTACACAAACGCGGATGAGTACAGCGCCCAGCTAGAGCAGCTTGCCAAAGTGGCACTCACACCCTAATCAAAAAAAGTTAAAACAGAAGCAAAAGCTAAGCAGTTAAGAGTAACTTCTCTTCTTGCAGTAGCGTTCGTCTATTCCAGATCACAGCGATGATGCCGACCAATACATTGGTGATCGCCGTTGCGACAAAAACACCGACATAACCAAAGAAGTGGCTGGCAATCAGCGCCATTGGCAAATAAACGATCAATAACCGCGCGACCGAAAGAAACAGCGCTGGCATCGGTCTTCTTAAGGCATTGAAGGCATGCGTTGAAACGACGATTAGACCCATGAAACCTATACTGAAAGGAATGATATGGAGGAAGGTCACCGCGACATCCACCAGGCTAGGGTCGTTATTAATCGCATTAACAAAAAATTCTGCACCAACCCACATAATGCTTGCGGCGATGAGTCCCCAGATCAAACACGCGACATAACAGGTATTAAGCGCTTCGTGCACCCGCTCAAACTTCCCTGCGCCCCAGTTTTGGCCAACGAGGGGAACCACACTGGTGGATATACCTATGACGACCATACCGACCACGGACTCTATTCTGCTGGCGACGCCAAAAGCTGCAACCACCGTTGTGCCATAACCGGCTAATAGCCAAGTCACGACCCCCATTGATAATGGCTGAATCATATTCGAGGCTGATGCTGGAATGCCGACCTGTAATATTTTGACAGATGAATGATAGAAACTATCTAGAAAATTACCTTCAGATAGCTTGAACAGATTCTCACGCAGAAGGTACCAATAAGCGGCTAGCAGCACTTGGGCTACTGCGCCCATAACAAAAGCCCAGCCAGCACCTTCGAGACCTAGTGCAGGCAAGCCCGCCCAGCCAAAAATCATAAAGGGTCCAACTATAACTTGCACAACCGGCGCTGTTGTCATGATGTAGCCGGGAAATGTTGGGTTCCCGAATGACCGAATCAAACCATTAGACACCATGGCAAGGCCCATCATAGGAAATCCAATGAGCCATATTGACGCATAACTTGTCGCAAGCTCAAGCACATGATCCTTCGCACCAAGCAGTGCAAATAGATATTCAGCGCCAACTTGTCCGCCCAGCGCGAATGTCACAGTAAAGATTAACACTAGGATATAACAGTGGGTAATCGTCACCGCAGTCTCATCACGGCTTCCAGCACCCATAGATCGGGCAATAATGGTTGAAGCCCCGATACCAATCCCTCTCGTTAGGGCATTCAAAGACATCGAAATCGGAAACATAAAGGTAATTGCCGCAAGCTCAAGTTTACCGACCTTGCCAATATAAAAAATCTCAATGAGCTGGCCGATAGTCATGGCAAGAAAGCCAAGTATCATCACGCTGGACAACTTTGCTACATGCCCTCTTATCGAGCCCTGAGTGTAAGTACCCCCGCTAATTGGCTTAGGCTGATTCAATCGCGTTATGACCTTTGACAGTCACCTCTAGCTGCAACTCTGCTTTCTCCCTCGACTTGGCTTCCACGTACGGCGCACGAAATTGAATATAGACAAGCACTGCCACACTATAGCCAAGTAAAAGAAACCAACCGGTATTACCGATAAAGTCCCAGGACGAAAAAACACCATAGCCATAAATGATGACAGCCAGCAGCGGAAACGTTTTGGTAGCCCAAAGAGGAAGTCTGAATGGCGCGTTTGAATAAGCTTCTGGATTTCGCTTGGCCAAATTAAAGAGTGCAAAAACTGGAAAGAGGCCAAAGATTGCGCCAACTGCATTACCGAGAATAGCGACGTAGCCAAGACTCATACCCGTGAGGATTGGTGTGATTCCTACAAGAAAAAACACCGTAAGATAAATGTATGGAATACCGTGACGATTGAGCGCTGCAAACTTTGGCGGTAACCAACCATCCTCTGTCGCCATATATAAGCCGCGGGTACACCAGGCAAAAATCGCGTTCAACGATGTCACAAGTGAAATCATGATGCCGCCACCTACGAAGGCGATATAAACCGCGGGCGAAAAGATAATCTCTGCTGTCGCGGCAAGATTTTTACCGACGATTTCTTCTAGCGGCAGGACGCCAGTCGCTACAATTCCAATAAGAATATAAAGAATTACGACTATGAGCAGAGACAACCCCATGACAAGTGGAATCATCTTGCCTGGATTTTCCATTTCATCGCCAAACTCAGAAATAAACTCAGAACCAATCAAACTAAGTCGAAGCAGGAACGCAGCCGCGAAAAAGCCACCAAACCCATTAGGCATAATGCTGGGCATTTCCGTATAGGGCGAGAAGTCACTCACATGCGTCATGCCAAACCCGATATAAAGCAAAAGTGAGGCGAGCAAACCGAACACCATCACCGCTTGCAACCTTGCGGCAGTTTTTATGCCAAAGAGATTAGCGACAAAACATAGAATCATAATCCCTGCCGCAACGACGCCAAGATGCAAACCAGGTATCAGCGCTTCGGTATATTCTGCAAAGCCAATCGCAAAGCTAGAGAGAATTAGCTGGCCAACAACCAGTAGTGACAGGTAGAAGAAAGAGGTTTTCGACCCAAGCAGATCTCGCACATAGGTATAGTTGCCCCCTGTGCTTGGCACAGCAGAACCCAGCGCAGCAATACAAACTGTTGGGATGGCAACGATACCGAGTGCCAGTAAAAATGCCCAGGGCGCACCGTAACCCGTCATGCTGATACTGACACCGGTCAATACGACGACACCTGTACCAATGATCTGGCCTAATGAAATACTCATTAAATCCCAGAACCCCAACAACTTTTTGTCAGCCGCGTGCTTCATACGCTAATCAAGAAACCTTTTTAAGTGCATTATCGAGGTCCTCGATTAAGTCCTCAATATTTTCAATACCAACAGATAGCCGGATAATATTATCAGTAATGCCCGCTTTCTCGCGTTCGGCCTTAGGTGTTGCGCTGTGGGTCATGCTTGCCGGATGCTGGATCAAACTATCAACGTTACCAAGACTAACCGCAAGTGTTGGGATCGTGACAGCATTGGTAAACGCCATACCTTTTTCAACCCCGCCTTTGATCTTGAATGACACCATACCACCATAGCCATTAATCATCTGTCTGCTGGCAAGTTCATGGTAAGGGTTATCCGGTAGACCGGGATAAAGCACTTCCTCAACGCCCGACTGGCTTTGCAGCCACGTCGCAACTGCCATCGCATTTTCTGCATGCCGTTGCATTCTGATCTCAAATGTTTTTAATCCAACATTAATCAACCAGGTGTCTTGTGGACTTGGAGCCACCCCTAACATTTTGTACGTTAAACCAACCCCATCGCCACCTGGCGCCATATAGTCAAGATGGGTACTCACAATCGCACCACCAATCACTTGACCGTGGCCGCTGATATATTTTGACGTCGAATGAATAACAACATCACAACCAAATGCGAGCGGGCGTTGATGATAGGGAGTGGCAAAGGTGTTATCTACCATCACCCAGATATCATGTTTATGTGCAGCGGCGACCAAATGCTGTAAATCGACAATCTCAATATTTGGATTCGAAGGCGTTTCAAGAAAAATCATCTTCGCATCAGGGTGTTGCTCGATCGTATTCTCAAGGTTCTGCGGACTCACGTCCGACACCCAAACAACTTCGATACCAAGCCGAGGCGCTAACTGATACCACCACTTGAAGCTATTGCCGTACAGACCTCGTTGAACTATGGCCTTGTCACCTGCACCTATTTTCGCAAGCACTGCGACAGATGTTGCACCCATGCCCGACGACGTCACCTTACCGAGTACGATCTCCGAAGGTTCAAGATCAGGCTTAGCTTTGATCAAATCAATGCCTTCCATGTAGGCGATTTTGTTAGCCAGATGATCCATATTCGGATTATGAGTCCGGGTGTAGGCATAACCTTTTTTCTTACCTGCGAAGACTTCACCTGCTTCTTCTACAGTATCAAAGCTAAAGGTTGATGTCTGATAGATGGGCATCAAGTGCGCGTGTTTGTCATGCCCGCCTTCACCTACATGATTGACGATGGTGCCCATGCCATGGGTAGGTTTTACTTTTTTGATGCTCATAACTTATCTCGAATTTGTGTGATTAATGCTCTATGTTTCTAGCGCTACCTTTTTTATTAAACGAATCTACAACAATGCTCTACAACAATGCTCTACAACAAAAGAGGCGGCGTGCAATCATCATCTGAAGTAGTACGTAATACATCAAGCATGAGCTTAATCATGTTCTCACGGACTTCCCCAATATTGTCTTCTACCAGGGTAATATTTTCCTCGAGGCCTGCAGCAAGATTAATAGGCAGCGCCACAGCGGCAAAGTTCATGCCTAATTCCCCGGCAAGATAAACCTCGGGACAACAGGTCATACCCACTACATGGCCACCCAGCATTTGGTACATTTTTATTTCCGCGGGTGATTCAAACCGAGGACCGTTGGTTGCGACATAGGTGGCGTCATCATGGCACTTGATATTGTGATTAGACGCGAGAGCCATCAATTTATCACTCATCACAGGACAAAATGGCTTGCTCATTTCGACATGACCCACTGCACGTTCCAAATCATCAAAGAAAGAAAAATCTCTGCCGTGAGTAAAATCAAGAAAGTCTCGAAGTACCGCGAGATCTAGCACAGGATAATCCCGTGTGATAGATCCCACAGCATAGGTCGACATAATTCGTCTCACACCGAGATCTTTTAGCGCCTGGATATTGGCTCGATAATTCACCTTGTGAGGTGGGGTAGAATGATCGCGACCGTGCCTCGTCAAGAAGACGATATCTTCATGCTCACCCTGCCCAACATAGACCAGCGCAGTACCGTATTTATTTGTTATTTCCTTGGCTTCAACTTCGATACCAGAAAGATTGTAAATTCCGGTTCCACCCATGATGGCTGCGGGCATAGTGACTCCTCTCTTTTCAATAATTATTCAATGTGTTCCATCTAATTAGCGTCGGTCTAGGATAGCCAACAACTAATACTCAACTACCAGGTTTGATAATTTTTTAGCGTATATGGACTGACAACGCCATAAATAGTCACCACTCCTGCTACGTATTTCGGCGGCGTTATATCAAATGTAGGATAACGCGCATTGATACTGTCGATCGTAGTTGGAGTCCCTAAAGCCATACGGATCTCAGCAGGGTCACGCTCTTCTATCTCGATGTCAGCTCTGACTAATTTGCTGTCATCCCGGCCCCAGGCAAAAGCGAAAAAGGGGATGCTATGGGCGTGGGCAGCAATCGCATTTTGAAAAGTGCCTATTTTATTCACCACATGCCCATCAACCGTAATCAAATCAGCGGCTGTAATGTACTTCTGAATTTTCCCTTCAGACATAATGTGTGCGGGCATATTGTCTGTGATGAGGTTAACGTCAACACCAATCTCTTGAATCGAGGGCGCTGTAAGTTTTGCGCCCTGCAAATACGGTCGAGTCTCAGGCGTGTAGGCCGTGATCTTTTTCCCATCTCTGGCGGCCAATGCCAACGCAAGAATAAACCCTGCTTCCGCAAAACAATTAGTTAAGACGCCGTCACCGTCATCGATAAGATTTGCCATTGCACGTGCCCTGATAGCGTAATCATCGTAGATTCCACTTAATGTCCTATTTATTGACGCTTCAATCGCCTGGTCAATGTTCTGCTTTTTATCTAAGGCACCTTTTGCTGCACCTATCACTTCATCTAAGCGTATTCTGATAGCCGTGTTCGTTGGGCGAGTTGCCACTAATACGTCTCTTGCCTGGCCTAATTCCAACAGCAATTTCGAACCGCGATCAGAGTCTGTATCGCCGAACTTACAAGAAATAATTCTGAGGGCATTTACCGCTGAAAGCCACGGGCCGCTACCTTGCGTGACCATATCTTTTATCGCAGTGGCGACTTCATCTACAGAGTCACACGTGACAAAAGATTGTGAAAAGGGGTAGGCCCGTCGATCACCGATAATGACCTTGCCTGACTCAAAACGGGCGATGTTAACTGGGTTTAGTAGGAAGGGTAATAGGTCATAAATACCTTCTTGCTCGGCTGGGGATATCTTGTCGATTTGTGTGCTCACTTAGGGACTGTAAAAGGCAGAAATCTTAACACATGTGCTTTCCGGATGATTAAAAGGGGCCGCACAGTGGCATCATCGCAAATGAGCAGAAAAAGCACCAGAATCGCTAGCCCGAATAGAAAGCCCGATTAGAAAGTCCGAATAGCGCGTCCAAAAAGGATGCGTGGTTTACTTCCGTTTAGCTGTTCTGAACACGAGAACAAAAACCAACACAAGAATAGACAGCAGGATGATCAAAATTTGAGGACCCAACCGATCCCTGAGACCATTTAACCCAACCTGGGCTTGCTGGCGATAACCTTTTGGCACCTCGAGCACACCATTGCTTGAGGCATAACTTTCATATGCCAAAATCATTTGCTGTAATTTTTCCGGCATCGAGCCCGCAAGATCAATCGCCTCTCCTGGATCGGCCACTATATCGAACAAGTGCCAAGCGTTATCACCTAGTGGGCCACGATTGAGCACTATTTTGTAGTCACCTTGAAACAACGCTGCGTTTCCTCCGAGCTCATATCCGATATTTTCTGTCTTGGTATAAACGCGAGACACCTCACCTCTAACTAACGGTACCAAGCTGCGACCTATAATGGGTTCAACGCGCCTGCCGCCAAAACGTTCAGCAGGCTGATTAACCTGACTTAGATCTAATATTGTTGGCGTGATATCTGTCACATAAGCAAACGCATTGGAGACAGGTTGGCTTACAGACAATGGCTCTCCAGCAATAATCAGAGGAACGCGCATCCCCCCTTCACCGGAATAAAATTTGTAGTAGGCCAGTGGCGACGCAGCAGCGCTCGCGAAGCTAGGTCCAATACTATTAAAGCTACCCTTGAGTCCCAGCGTCTCATAATCTGTGGTGTAATCCTGAATGCCGAAAAATAGGTCCCGCATTGCACTAGTAGAGGATGTCGACCCTGATGCTTCGCTACCATTGTCGGAAGTAAAAATGAAAATCGTATTTTGATACTGACCTGCTTGCTTCAGGTGTTCTATCAAACGCCCAAAGTGAAAATCCATTGCCTCAATCATCGCAGCGTAAACAGCCATACGTTTAGACTGATACCGCTTTTGCTCTATTGTTAGCGAGTCCCAATCTTCTGTCGACGACATCGAGACCATACTAGTCCCTGGTGCAACGAGCCCAAGTTCGAGCGCTTCTTGAAAACGTGCTTCACGCAGACTGTTCCAGCCCTCGTCGTAGATTCCCATATATTTGTCAATGAACGCCTGTGGCGCCTGTACCGGCGTGTGCACCGCCTGAAAAGGTACGTAGGCAAAAAAAGGCGCCTCGCTATCTTTGTTGCTATCGATAAATTCGATAGTCTTATCGATCAAATATCGAGAAGAATAGAAATCCTCTGGCAGGGTCGTTTCTTCACCGTCTGCGAACCAATTAGCCTTTTCATAAATAGGGATGTAGGGTTTCTGCTCCCAGTTGTCCGCACCCGAATCGGCTAACGCAACGGTGCGCTCAAAACCACGACTGCTCGGAAGTTGATCACGCGTTTTC
>JBLHWY010000025.1:0-49985 GCA_047629195.1 Candidatus Azotimanducaceae bacterium | reverse complement strand
AGCGCCGCTGCAGTTGTGATCCCGCCTGCACACAAGCCCATCACATTCACTTTTTCACTACCCGTGATTTCCCGCATAACATTGATAGCGGTGATAACGTGCTCCGCATAATATTCAAGGTCCCAATCTTTATTGGCAACAGTCGGGTTACACCAACTCACCGCAAACACAGGGATGCCGGCACTCAGCAATTCTTTAAACAAGCTTCGATCACGGGTCAGGTCACCGAGATAAAACCGATTTACTTGGCTGAAAACGTAAAGAAATGGGGTTTCATGACTCGTTTCAGTCATAGGTTGATATTGCATAAGTTCAATAAGATCATCCCGATAGACCACTGAACCCGCGCTGGTGGCAACATCTTGACCAATGACAAAACCATTTCGGTCCGCAACCGCTGGATAACCGTAATTATTACGGGCATCGTCCATCATATTGCGCAGACCATTGGCGAAGCTCTCACCACGGGTCTCAAATAACAACTTCATTGCTGTGGGATTGCCCTGTAAGCTATTCACCGGTGCTAGCAAGTCTTTCAGAATACCAATCAGGTAACTTGCTCGTTTTAGATTCATTTCCTCGAGTTCGGAATTCTCAACCCACATATCGAGAGCTTTACCCCAGGCCATGTAATACTGCCCCATACGCTTATAGTAGGGGTTATCCTGCCAAGCAGGATCGGAAAAGCGACGATCATCCTGAGGATTAAGGCTGCTCATGCCCATCGTGATCGAAGCAAGCTCAATCGTAAGTTCTTGCCAGACGGCCCCAAGCACACGAGGATTGGCCGTTAGCCGATCAACCATCTCCTGTATGGCACCGATGATTTCGTCGCGATCTATACCCATTGCTATATTTAACGCGACGCCTTCATTCTTTCTGTCAGAACGTTCATCTACCGCAGTTACCATTTGTCACCCGTTTTATTGTTATTTGAGTCCCATGTGGACTCAAATTAACCAAAAGTCTTTGTTACACCCCATCTTTATGCCAAACACTGGAAAAGAAAAATTATCACGAAGTTTGAAGATGTTCAGATAGATTGAACACCTCGAGGACCGGTAATTCATTATCCCACACAAGCTTGCTGATCCCAGTATTGGCCATATGGTAATCATGAAAAGGATATGGAGCGGATTCAAAAAAATGCGCAAATAAAATGCCAACGGCCGCACCATGACTAACAATGGCAATTTCTTCACCCTGATGTTTATCCTTTAGGCGGGTCAAGGCCAACAGAAATCGGTCGCGCACCTCAATCACAGACTCACCACCCTCGACCGAATAATGATGGTCTGCCGCCATGAGTTCGAACATTCGGTGTTCAGTTGCCAGGGTTTCATAGGACAGCCCTTCGAGGCTTCCTATACTAAACTCCCTGAACCCAGGCTCATGCTCAAGAGGGACATTCACTCGCTCTGAGAGGGCTTCTGCTGTCTTTAAAGTTCTACTTAAAGGACTGGTATAAACCTTCGATATTTTGGAAATGTTTGATTCGAAATAGTCGGCCATTTTTCCTGCTTGGCGAATACCCGTGTCGTTCAACAAACTATCAGTCGAGCCATGCCATTTTTGCTGTAAGTTCGCGTCTATCTCACCATGGCGAACGAAATAGAATGTCGTTGCGCTGTCGCTAGCTTCGCTCTGCATCAGCTTTATCTACCACTCACCAATATTTTCCATAGATTTCCAGGGTTCCTGCGGCGCCAAAGAATCCCCAGCCTGCAATAGCTCAATTGAAATGTTGTCGGGTGAACGTACAAAAGCCATATGTCCGTCTCTTGGAGGTCGATTAATCACGACGCCGCCATCCATTAACGTCTGACATGTGTCATATATGTTCTCTACCGCATAGGCTAGATGACCAAAGTTTCGATCACCCGTGCCCAACTCGTCTCCGTCCCAGTTGTAAGTCAGTTCAACCTGCGCCGTTTCATCTCCAGGTGCCGCGAGAAAAATGAGTGAAAATCGCGCTTGTTCATTTTCGTATCGCTTAAGCTCGACCAACCCAAGATGCTTGCAATAAAAATCCAGAGAAGCTTGTAGATCGAGTACTCGAACCATCGTATGCAGGTATTTCATTGTTTTTCCGTCAAATAATCTTAAAAGCAAAGAATACGGTGAGGAGGATGTTGACACAAGCGGCAACTGATGGTTTTAACACATAACTTGTTTTATCAAATATTGCGTATAACTCTCTGTTTCATATCACATAAATAGTTTTGACGCACAAGAGAGCTAAATTAGCTGAATATTTGACGTTGTCAAAATTTGAACTATAACTAATACATGCTATGTCGATTAATTGGCATTTCCAAATCAATGCGCGATCGTTACCCACCAAGGCATAGGCGTGAAACGTTAGTGTAAAGACCCGCTAGGCGGGTTGAAAAGTGATAGTAAAAGCCAAGATTGGCTGTTTAAGACGATGGAGCAAAGTGTGATGGCAGACCGGACTGATTCTAAGAAACCCAGCAATGGTTCCCGTAAAGCGCTGGAATACAAAGTTTATTGGCTAGAGCGGAAGTTAGCTTTTCAACGTACGAATCAGCAACGTGATCAAAATGCAGCGCGGATCGAGGGTATGTCCCCTTCTCCAGTAAAGGAACTACTGCATATTAATAACGAGTTTCAACGCGCCAATGAGCAAGCTACCGATCTGAAGGCACTAACGGAAGAGGTTAACAGCGAAGCACTCCTCATTAACGAACGCAGCGTGCAAATCCAAGAGGCCGCTTTAGGCAAGATCGCTGACACCGAACGATCCAATCGACAATCTCGGCGCTTGCAGGACCGAACCCGCAAAATAAACAATGAATCAAACCGAATGGCCTCTGCAACACGGAAGCTCAACAAGAAATCGTCGAAGTCCCACAAACAGTCAGAATCCCTAAACAATGAAACCGGTTATTTGAACAAACTTACTCGAGCGCAACATCAGGCGACGGATGCTTTGAATCAAAAAACACGAAAAGTGAATACGGAGGGCGAAGCGATAAAGCAGACAAGCGAACATCAAACAGCCCAAGCCGAGCAGGTTCAAATACTCGGCGAGACACTTAATAAGCGTTCAACCAAACTCCATACACAATTTGTGAAAGATCACGATGATTTCATTCAGCTAAATCATGAGTCCGAAGCAATCAAGCAGCAAGCAAGTGAAAAATTCATCCAATTAGACGCGCTTACGGACAATTGTAATGATGCAATTCTTCGCATTAATCATGTCGAAGAAAAAGCCATTGATGTTATCACTGAGGGTGAAGGTTTCTTGGCGCGAGCAAATCGCTCCGAAGAACAAGCACAGCAGGACTTTGAACAATATCAACTCGTCAACAAAGCGAGCCAATGCCTGTTAGAAAAATTTGATCAAGACGGCGATCGCTTAATTCGTGAGACTTATACCGCGACCGATTGCCTGCTTCATCAGGCTAGCCATCAGTACAAATCGTTTACGGACTACACCAGCGCCAGATTGATTACGCTGACTAACGGTACCGAATCAACCTTATCTGATCTAGCTGCCAGCACTGAAATGGGTATTTATGCGTTGGTAAATCAAACGGTAAAGCGCTTAGACCACCTCGAGGGTGATGTCTGCTGCAGGCTAAATGACCTGTTAACAAAGTCCAGTACAAATTTTGTCGAGGTACACCAAGGTTTTGAAACCGCATCTGATGCGTTACTCTCAAGTCTTCGGTCTGAAGTCCAAGCGACTCTCAGCAATACCGTCGCCGAACTAGATACCACTGCCATTTCTTTTTACGTCGACTTTGATCAAAAACTTAACCAGCAACTACTGGACACAGAAGCTCACGTCTTAAAGTCTGTTACTGACCTGGATACAACTTCATCAAACTTTTTGGCGGAGTTTGATAAGCAGCTCAATGAAAGATTGCAGGACTCAGAACGGTGTGTTTCAACTTCAGTCGCTGAGCTTGAAGAAACTTCATCCAATTTCCTCACAGTTTTCGACCAGAAGCTGAATAAACAATTACAAAATTCAGAAACAACGATCGCTGAATCGGTCGAAACACTGAACGAGACATCATCTGCATTTCTGGCGGCATTCGACAAAAAACTGAATGACAAATTAGCTGAATCTTCGATATTGGGGCAAACGCTCACCGAAAAAACGCGCGCCGAAAACCAAGCACTCAATCACCACCTTCACCAACAAGTTACGGAAACTATCAGTGCTTTCAGCAAAACCTCTTCTGATCTAATTGGCCGCTCTGAATCAACACTCGACTTACTGAGTGAGCGTGCCTCAGGCCTGGTGAACGAAAGTCAAGAATTCTTGCAGCAAACAGAGCGCCTCAATGCAAAAACCGAAGCGGTGGTTGAGGAAGGAGAATCACTAAACGAAACAAGTCTAAATCTACAAAAAACGGGTCAAGAGACGATAGAAGAAGCCGACTCATTAATTTCAGAACTAGGCACATTAAAATCGAAGTTACGAGCTGAGGTTGACGATATGTTGACCTACTCCGCGACACTGAATCAACAAAGTGCAGAGCTCAACCAAGAGGGAGAAACGATCAATGGTCATTCCCTAGTGGTACAACAAGAAAGTATACGCACCCAAGAACTCTCTCAAGAAATTAATAGTCACTCGCTCGAATTGCAACAAGAAGCACGCCGAGTAAACAACGCATTTCTAGAGATCAGCCAAAACCATGAAACACTCTCTGACAAACTCACAAACTTAAAGACAGAACTAGAGCAACTCGTGCTTCGTGGTGACGATCAATTTCGTAGCCTGAATGATGGTCATGCTGCAGGAGAACGTATCAACAAGGTCTCCTCCGAGTTAAACACAGAAACACGAGTCCTAAATCAACAAACAATAGCCGTAGTGGAAGAAGCCAAAGCTTCCCTTTACAAAACAGAAGGTCTGAACAAGCATTCGCGCCAGGTTGTTGACGAAATTAGGGGCACTCAACAGGAACTTGAGATCCTCCGTGATAAAATTATAAGCGCTGAGAGTGCTTCAATTCAGGCAACCGATGCGGCGATAGAGGTCGTCAGTGAGGGCCGAGAGTTACAGCAGGCACTTGTTTCTGCCAAGAATAATTTCAAGCAGACACAGCTTGAGGCCGACGCAGAACTTAATAATATTCAAAGAATGCGTGAAGAGACGAGTATCACCACAGAGGAATCCAGAGAAGCATGTTCAACACTTAAACAGTGCATCGACGACTCTAGGAGAATTAACGATGAGTTCCTGCGCGGTCTCGAATCAGCGACGGTTGCGCACAAACAAACCGAACAGGAAGTCGAGACGCTACTGCACGAAACTAGCCACCTTCAACAAGAAATAACAGACATTCTTGAACTAAAGAACGGTATTGTTGATTTTCAGACCAATGTAAACAATTGCGAGGAACGACTAGATGAATACACCAATATTCTTCTGACCTGTAAGGAAGAAACTGGAGAAAACAAAGAAGTTATTAATGACTACCAAAACCGCCTTGAAAACTATCAAGCAGATACAGAAAGATTCAGGCGCAGTTTAGAGCAGTGTGAGTCTCGCGCCCGCAGAATTGAAAGCCACATACGTGAATATGAAGAACGATTGATCAGCGCTGAAAGCCAACCTGATTCAACCCTTCAGCAGGAGATTTCAGATCAGATAGCACACATTCGTATGGTTGAAGGCCGAATTAGACAAGAAGTTTCCATCAAACAGGCGCTCGTTGACGAGACCCTCCGCTCAATAAAACAGAATATGCAAAGTGAGATGAAACTAGCTGCTGACGTTATGCTCGAGAATGTCAAAGCGCAATTCGCTGAATCACAGAAAGCGTCAGAACAAAAACATGACAATGCCAATCTGCGGGTCGAAGACTCGCTCGAAGAACATCAAAGCTTACTGAATAAACATCATCATACGTTAGGAAAACATCAAGACACCCTAGAGGGCCACGAAGTTAATTTCACGCGACTGAATACACAATTTGAGGATGTTAATCACCGAATACAGAATTATCAGTCGCTGCTAGAATCTGAGATAGACAATAAAGAGGACTCTCAGGATTCAGATCGCCTAACGCTCTTAGAAGCAAGACTCGAAACTCAAGATGCGATACTAAATGATAAGCTGCCGAAGCTTGAAAAACGTGAAGCAGAGAACAAGAACGAAACGTTACATATGACTGATATGCTCGATCGTTTCAAACAATCTATGGACGAAGCAGCGGATACCAACCAGACGCTAAAGTCATCACTGGATGATTCGCAGAAAGTAAATAATCAACTCGCAAAAATAAACATCAGGCTTCAAAAACAATTAGATGAAGCAAAATCAGATCAATCTGACTATCAGAAAAAGCTCGACATACTGGAAGATCGCATCAGCGTCGGCCAGACTAGCCCCCTCACTCAGGAAATAGAGCAACTTAAAGAGCGTGAAGGCGACACCTTGCAAACAATGCAGCAAATGCGTCTGACGATGAAAGAGTCCACTCGAGCAATGCGAGAAACGCAAAAAGCACTCGAGCACTTTAGACACGCGGACAACACACCTCAACCAACGCCACAGCGCGCTAGAAAAGATTCAAGCACATGGTTAGGATCATCGAAACAAGCGGTAGTTTCATCACTTTTTGCCATCACAATTATGGGTATGGGAATATTCGGCATTGATGCCGTTGATGCATCTAACAAACCAGCTGAAAAACCTTCTACAGCTTCGATTCACACCTCGAACTTAACGGCAATGGGCGACAACTTTGACCTTGAGAAACAAGCAAAATCGCAAAATAACTTGCCTAGCGATCACGGACTTGATCCAATCGATTTTGAATCGCTAATTGATGACAGCGTCGAAAAGTTTCTCTGGCCAGTGAATGCCGGTGTGCAGGACCCATCTTCGATTAGCTATCAACGACATCATGAAGGGGTGAATATTTCTGCTGAGTTAGGAGAGCCTGTATTGGCTATTAACGACGGAGAGGTTATCTATAGTGCTAATGAAATTCGCGGCTACGGCAACGTCATCGTAATCCAACACAAAGACGAGCTCATTTCTGTCTACGCAAACAATCAATTTAACTATGTCAGGCAAGGTGATCGCGTTGAACGTGGACAGCTTATTGGTGATGTTGGTCAATTGTTCAATCAGGAAGAGGCAGGACTCTACTTTGAAATTAGATACGAGGGTAAGGCTGAGGACCCATTTAGCTACCTGGGTTACCAATCGGAAGGCTAGGACAGCACTTCTATTTTGGTTTTGTAATACCAATTCAATGCTTCGCGACAATTGTTCTCGAGTTCATCAAGGCTACTAAACAAATAAAGTTTTTCAACTTGCCTGACAACGCCCTGGGGAAAGTCCCTTGACATGTGCACGATGCCGTAGCCAGTATGCAAAGGCGTGTATCGCATACGCAGTATTTCGAGTAAAGGGGATAGGATGTATTTTTGGTAATACCCAAATGCTTCTATCAAATTACCTCGAATAATATACTTCTCAACCCTGACACTCTGCCATACAACCTCATCAAGCTCTAGAATACGGCTGGTAAAATCGGGCGTAATCTCGTCCACATAATGAATGACATTGGCTCTATCAAATATAACCTTAGGTTTTTCAATATTATCATTTCGATAAAAAGTGCTGCCGCAATCAACCAACAGATCAAAGTCTATAAGTAGATAGGGTGACGAGTTCGCTATATGAAAAACGATCTGGCGACGGTCGCTTTCATCGACAGTGATATAGTCTTGATCCAGAACATCGAATGAACTGAGTACATCCCGGGTTAATTCTTCTATCTCATCCATGTAGCCCGGCTTGACAGCACAACTCAAATCAAGGTCAGAGTACTCATCAACAGTCGTGTTAGCATCCGCGCCTTCGAGCCACAGCGCCAACACGGTATCTCTTGAACCCAGCACAAATTCAAGTGTGTCGATTATCTCTTGGCGCATTGGTTGTGCTCTATTCTGGACCCATTTGTTGAATTGCATAGTTGGCGGAGAGTAGATTAAGAATACCCTGTTCACCGCCCATGTGAAGCGCTCCTATTACAATGAGCGTCGTTTCTTTCATCTTTAGATACTCTGTGATTTTTTCTACCATCTTTACATTTCGACCGTCTATTAGTTTTTCAATCTGGACGTCTAGTTCCGGATATTTGCTTTCGCTAATTGCTGCTCGCCACATTCCATCTGCATCACCGCTTCGCCAGGCCTCGATAAGATGGCTAATCTGGCTTTCTGCTTGGCTTGATTCCTCAATGCTTGATCGAAGCGCAAGCTCCTGCACTCTATTAGAGTCGCTTGCAAGTAGCTCAAACTGTGACTCGATTGATTCCAACTCTAAGATCGGCTTCTTTAGCGCTCGCGCCTTCCGTTGAAAGTACTGATCGACGCCCAGTTCAGCATCATACTCCAACGATTCCAGTTCCTGCAGAGCCAATGTCAGCGAGAGGAACCAGGGCCTCATCTGCTTGACTGAATCAAAGCTTATTTCCTTAATCTCGAGATGGTTTCTAAGCAGTATCAATCCGTCATCAGAGAGCTCTGTTTGTAACGACAGTGGCGGTTTATACATTCCCAGCTTGCGTACTAGTCTTGTGATATCAATGTCACTGGCTGCAGCCAAATCAACCTCAAAGACCGTCTGGTCTGACGCCATAAAAGCCTTTTCCATAGAGACAGGCAATGGATACTCATCCGGCGTCAGCGCGTGAACCGAACCTAGTAAGAATACCGTGGCTGCTCCACTTTCAATTTTCCAAAGGCTGACTTTGCGGGGCGCTAAATCGTTAGTTGCGCAGGAACTAACAAGAAATAGCAGGAGGACAAATATTAACCACCCTAAAGACTGCGTTTGGCTGCGACGACTACGCTGTAGCAACTTAACGGGAAATATCAAAACCGCCAACCCATACCGGACTTGATAACGCTATTTGATCGTCTACTTGGATGACTCGTACATAGTAGAAATCGCCTGCTTTCAAGTTTTTGGCATTTGCGCTGATCTCGCTTTTTACCTGGAGAGGCTTTACCCGAGAAGATCGTAATGAGGAATCTTGAGCCCGAGTAGGTTGGCTCTGATTGAACTGTGATTTAGAATTCTGGAATGCGCCCTCTTGAAAACTGAACGTCTGTTCCGCCGGCAGATCTTTATATACTAATTCAAAGCTAACGACATCCCGATATCCATCTACTTCTATCGTTCGCTCAACAGAACCATTGCGCAACTCGGCAACGGTGAGCAATTGGCGTGAACCGAGAAAACTTGCAGGGTTTCTTAGCATAGGCTCAACGACTCGGTCTTCTTGACCGCCCTTCAGATTAAGCTCTATCACTGCATTGTCGTCGCTAAAATCAGCATCGACCAAATAACTACTCGCTTGCCCTCTTGTCCAAGTGATGAAATCAACACGCGCTTCTTCTCGCGGGTGAATCGCGACACCTTGCCTAGCGCTGTTACCGAATCCAGGGGCACTGACACTTTGAATCTCACTGCCTGAAAATTTCAAATAGCCAATCCATTCGCGCCCGTTGCGTGGGTAATCGATTTGATCAAGCGCTGGACCTGAAGACGAATAAAATGAAACACGCAACTGTTGTTCCGGCTCTGCGAGAATTGCAGGCTCCGAAAGTTCATCTCTTATCGCTGAATCAGCTCCTTGATCTAACTTGGCTTGCTGGGATCTGTCAGTAAGCGAGCCAAAGGAAATACGATCAATAATCAAGCCATTCTTCAGTAATTCGACCGCCAATATTCCGTTTGTGCCCGCAACTCTACCGCTGACTACTCTACTTTTTTGGTGCTGAACCCTTGAACCTGGCATGCCTTCGTTCACTTCAACTTCGAGATAAATTTTTGCCCCGCTGGTCACGTACGTGCGGGATTGTAGAAGAGCATCAAACAAAGTCTCTCCACGCTTTACCCAAACTGCGGTTAAGCCATTGAACGCGGGCGTGTTCAGATTGTTATATTTCGAACCAGAAGTGCCGGTAAACCCTATCCGGTTACCTTGCATCGCATGCCTGATGCCAAAAGATTCGAATACCGCATTATTGGAAATAACTTCAACTAGCCTTCCTGACCGGGGATTGAACGCTCGAACATCGGTAGGTGCATCCGCTACAGCCATATGAATAACGTTAGATCCTACTTCAGTGCCTTCTAGCGCTAGAATACGATTCTCAAGAGTCAGAAAGGGCGCTAAGCCTGTTGCTAAAACAACAGCATTACCACCATTGTGGAGGCCTTGGTCTAGTTCAAATCCTATAATTCCGCCATCAAGCGTTTGTTCATCCCTGCTCTGCTGGCTCATGTTTAGGGCTTGGTTTGTGACCAACGAAAGTTGCAGGCTCAACTGCTGGCTAGCAATATCTTCGTTTGTGTATAAGCCCTGCCCCGCCATGGTGCGTCGATGCAAATCGACCCAATGTAACTGATAGTCAGATTGCTGGCTCGAAGAAGGTTCTATCACATTGATGGGATTAACTAGGGTGCGTATGCCTCCGCCGCCAGAGCGCATTTCCAGTCGCGAGATACCCAGTTTATCAAGGCTAAGGCTTATCGACCGCACTGAATCATTACTACCCTGAAGCCTTTGCTGAAATACACCATTCACAAGCAGATCGAGAGAGGGAGTCTCGGAAGAAGATAAATTGCCATAACGATCTGTCAGTTCAGTGCTAATTTCGAAATTTTGGTTTTGTCTGACAATTGAAGGAGCATTAGCCCTTAAGAAGACACCAGTATCTGCCGCCAGCCGAATTCCTTCCGTAGGCACGCCATAAGATAAAGAAAGACCTGGATTCAAGATGTAGAGGGGAAGTGTAAATTGGGTCTGAGCGATCGTTGGGACCTGAAAATTTTGATAGCTTACAGTGACTGTTTCACCCCTGCTGAGCTCTCCTTCAGTAATTCTAATCGCGGGATAAACTTTAGTTGTTTGCCGTTCACCAGACCCGCGGGTCATTGAATGGGCTTCAAGCTCAAATCTGGCCACTCCTAAACCCGATACCGATACCGATACAAAATTTGATGCTTGCGGATCGATAGTCTGAAAACTAAAAGGTTGTTCTTCATGACTGCCGATGACTATAACAGCGCCAGTCGGCAACTTAGTTGGCAAACGATAGCTTTGCGAAAACTTAGCTCGACTACCCACTGTTAAGGTTGAAACACTAAACACAGTAGAACCGGGAAGTCCTTCGTTAGATTGAATAAATGTGAGTAACTCAGCGAGGTCATCAAGTATTTTGCGTCTTCGACGAATCTCCGAAACCGTTGACTCTGTCTGCGAACGCACGGCACCCGATTCCGAGTATGTAAGAGCCTTCAACGCGTAAGCTATTTGCTCATTCACGAGTCGATGCCAAGGATTGGTCGCCGTTAGAGCCAAGGATTGGTCTGCCAACTGCAGGCTTAAGCCTTTCGCTTTTTCGAGCAACCCTTGATGGCTATTCGATACACCTGCTTGAGCTGAAATAAATTGAGTTTCTGCCTGGGCAGACTGAACCGAAAAGCTTTGCAGCGTCAATAATGGTAGCAACAAGAGCACGATCATAAGCGGTCGCAACGGATGGCGGGACTTGTATTGTGTTTGGCTCGTTGGCATCGCTAAAACTATATCTTCGCTCTGATAAACGCCATGAGCGCCTGTTTTTGGGTGTCTGACAGCTGACCCAGTTCATCATCAATCGTATCAGATGTCTTTGAGTTTCCGCGGATCATTATTGTATCTACTCCAGCTTGCGCTAATTTCTTAGTAATTGCTCTAGCGTATTAGCCTCATTATCAACGACATACAGCACTGCAAAACCCGGAATGTCACTGTTTTCCGTAATATGATGGATCGGAGAGGCAGTTTTCCAAATCTGCTCATCGTCACTGAAATTCAACCTGTGCTGCCTGCGCTCAACGAAACTACCAAGGCGCCTTCATTACCCTTGGTATATCAAAACTCAGGGTATATCAAAACTCAGGGTATCAATCACAACCACGGCGCGAACATCCGTCACGTCGAGTTCCCTGGCCCTAAGATAACTTGAATCTGTGGCAATAAGAGACAAGATGGGCACCTGCACCATGGCCCATGAGAATCATTGTGTTGGCGTCGAGACCAAAAGTATCACCATTCTCTTTTACCCAACCAACAGCGGGGCCATGTCTTCTAATTGATCGTACAGCTGATGATCCCAACTCAGACGATAGTTCATGAAAATAAATGAGATACCCTGAGAAACGAAAAAATCGGGCTTGAGATTAACGTCTTTCTTGTCGCCAAAAGCCCAACTGCCAACAAAACAGCACTAAGTCGAAACGTTTGAGCAGCAATTCTCTCCAAAACCAGTACTAACAGTTGCACAGGATAAAATCCGCCAACTTGTTTTGGTAAAGTACTGTTAAGCAAAGGAAAACCCCCGTCTAGAAGCGCTCATTTAAGCTGGATTAGACCCCAAACGCAAGCTGTAGCAGAAGAGGACATGGGCCATTGACTTCAAGTCCTGACCCCTTGTTCAAACGTTTATTACTGACCTCGATTTAGACTGAGCTCACTTTAGTCCTCTAAACGACAGGCAAAAAAAAGGATGATAATCACCCCTTTTCTCTTCTATCTTTCATGCTTTAGCTTATATGCAATTAAGAGTACATCTTGAGCTCTTCTCTTGCGATAACGCGGCGATGAACTTCATCAGGACCGTCGGCCAATCTCAAAGTACGTTGTCCCATCCACATAGCTGCAAGCGGTGTGTCTTGTGACACGCCAAGCGCACCATACATCTGGATTGCTCGGTCAATGACTCGTAGCGACATATTCGGCACTGAGACTTTAATCGCAGAAATATACTTACGAGCTTCTTTGTTACCGATGCTATCCATCATGTAGGCTGCTTTTAGTACCGCCAATCGACACTGGTCTATCTCGATTCTTGAATCCGCAATCACATCATAGTTACCACCAAGTTCTGCCAGTGGTTTGCCGAATGCTGTTCGACTCAACGCACGCTTACACATAAGCTCAAGTGCACGTTCAGCAACACCGATAGAGCGCATACAATGATGAATTCGTCCTGGCCCAAGTCGACCCTGCGAAATTTCGAATCCTCGACCTTCACCCAGGATAATATTGCTCTTCGGTACGCGAACATTTTCAAACGTAAGGTGCATATGACCGTGGGGCGCATGATCGTGACCAAAAACCTTCATTGGTCTGACGACAGTCACTCCAGGCGTATTTTTGGGCACGAGAATCTGCGACTGACGAAGATGCTTCGGTGCATCCGGATTCGTGACAACCATTGTGATCAAAATTGTGCAGCGAGAATCACCGGCCCCTGAAATATAGTGCTTAGAACCATTTATGACCCATTCGTCACCATCTAAAACAGCGCTAGTGGCGATGTTCGTCGCATCAGAAGAGGCGACATCCGGCTCTGTCATAGCGAAAGCAGATCGGATCTTGCCATCAAGCAGAGGTTCCAACCATTGTTTCTTCTGTTCATCAGAACCGAACCGTTCGATAACTTCCATATTGCCTGTGTCTGGAGCTGCACAGTTAAACACTTCAGATGCAATTGGGTTTCTAGCCATAACTTCAGCGAGATGTGCGTATTCAAGGTTGCTAACGCCTGCTCCACCCTGACTTTCAGGCAGGAAAAAGTTCCAGAGGCCGGCACTTTTAGCTTGAGCTTTCAAGCCATCCATTATTTCAGTCTGACGCGAACTCAGGGACCAACGATCACCATCAGCACCGACCAAATTTTGAAATTCCTCGGTCAAAGGGTCAACGTTTTCCTTTACAAATTTATCAATCTTGTCGCGAACGGGGACAAGTCGTTCCGTTATGTCTAAATCCATCATCAGCTTCTTCCTCGAAGTAACCCAGTCGTTTGCTTGCCTGATTTAAACATCAGACGATAAACAACAAACTCTGGTATTTTTGGTTTCTTTAAATTAATGACTCACGCCACGATCCAACAAATCGGACTGCGTCAAGCACGTGCAATACTACTCCTATGAAGGATCGGGTAAATACTTTTATCTGGCTGCCTTATGCTCCCCTATGCCGAACGTTGATAGCGCCCGAGTTGACGATCATCCGACGAGTCTGGTTCTGACTAGGAGGTCTTCCGAATTGGGCGCGGCCCCCATAGATAAAATACAATTATCGCAACAAAACTCGATATTCCCGCCATCAAATATGACGCCGTGTAGTTTCCAGTCTCACTCAGAAGGTAGCCCATTAAAACAGGTCCTACTGCAATGCCTAGCATGGTCAGAAGGTTAGAAGTCGCATAGATCCGACTGTAGTGCCTCAAGCCCCAAACATCGGCGATTAACAATGGTTGCAACATCAGTAAGTTGCCCACCGTAATACCCAAAAGTGCCAGACCCAAAAACAGCCCAAATG
Source organism: Candidatus Azotimanducaceae bacterium (assembly GCA_047629195.1). Lineage (GTDB taxonomy): Bacteria > Pseudomonadota > Gammaproteobacteria > Pseudomonadales > Azotimanducaceae > UBA4582. The sequence continues at coordinate 35,592 of JBLHWY010000025.1, read as the reverse complement.
CCCCATCGGAAAACGCTAATATAATTAACGATAATCCCTGCAGAAGCATGACCCACAACGAAAACGTATGCCCCGACATTTTATCAACAATCAAACCACCGATAATTCGCCCAATGACACTGAACATAGGCAGTACACTCAAAGCTATTGCTGCGCGAGCCGGGCTCAAATTCTCAGTGACTAATCCATATTGGTGGGCAATACCACCGACCTGAGCCAACATGACAAATATCCAGGCAACACTCAAGCCCCAGAAAGCTACGGCTCGTATAGTTACACCAAATTCTGTGCCTTCAACCATCGAAGGCTGGCTACCTAAGCTAGTGACGCGAGTATCTGTAGGGAACGGACGGATAATGAGGAACACGCAAGGAATCACACCCACCAAATAGGCCAAGCCAAATATAGGCGTAGAAAACTCTAGACCTGAGCGTTCGATTAAAAGAGCTGTAATTGGCGTCACCAGAATACCTCCAACAGAAAGCCCCGTTGTTGATATCGACAATGCGAGGGCACGCTTATCGACAAACCATCGAGCAACCAGTGTTGTTGCGGGTAGTAGTCCAGATGCGGAGAAACCAACGCCAAAGAGTATATAGAGTCCATAGACGTGCCAAATCTCGGTGACAAAACCAATAGCGCTCAGCGTCATAGACGCGAGTAAAGCACCTCCGATCATGACAAAACGAATGTCGTATCGATCAATAAGCACCGAAATTCCTAGACCCGCGACTCCAGCCGAACAGAAGAATATTGAAACGGCAGCAGAGATTTCTGTGACTGAAAAGCCCTTCTCAGATACCAGCGCTTGTAACATGACGGAGTGAATATAGAACCCAAGACCAGATGAAAAACAAAGGACGACGAATAGCGCTGCAACTATTTTCCAACCGTAATACATATATAGAGAGAGCCCGAAATAAAGAGGAAGCAATATACACCCGAAATGGTTCTCGGACAGTCTCATTCATAGCGTACCCTGCAGAAACAATACAAATTCATCCTGAAAGCTTGTTATCATCTTCTTACGGACGTCTGATCTGCTGGGGCTAGCCGCAATTCTGCAACAAATGGGACCTCCTATTATATGAAAATTTTGGCATTTAGCGGTAGCAGTCGGAAAGCCTCGACGAATCAACAACTCATTGAGGAACTCGCTCGAATGGCTGTTGCGGGCAATTCTGACGTCGAATCACACTGTGTCAATCTGGCTGATTACCCAATGCCAATATACCAAGGCGACGAGGAACAAACTGGCGGTCTGCCAGAGTCAGTGGCAGAATTTAAAAAATTGTTAAAGGAACATGATGCTTTTATTATAGGCAACCCCGAGTACAACGGGTTCATGACGCCCCTACTATTGAACACGATCGATTGGTGTACCAGATCAGCAGCTGCAAGTCCCGATCTCTCAGCTTTTGCACACAAGATTGTGCTGATTGCGGGTACGTCACCCGGCGCGCTTGGCGCTTCAAGAGTGGCAGTGCACCTTCGAACGATGCTTTCAGGCATTGGTTGTGTCGTTGTACCACAGCCATTTAGTGTGCCTAACGGATTCTCAGCATTTAACCCAGATGGGAGCTTTGCAGATCCAGCAATGAATGAGCGTGCTAGCAAAGCAATGATCAATTTCACAGGTTTCGTTGGCAAGCTTACAGACTAAATGCGTATAGAATAGCTTTTGCAGGGGATCCACCACTATTCCTACCATTAGGAACCAACTTCTGCTCGGCTTTTTGTGAAAGCATTTGATTGTCAGTGGCATTTTTAGAATTATTTTGAGCCATCATCGAAGCTCTTAGAGTGAGCGTCATTAGACCATACGCCAATCTCCTCCTTGAGTTGAAAAGAAAACCCGCAACACCCGCAGATCAATAAGACAAACATACTTTAAAACAAACTAAACAAGAGGAAAGTTTTTCGTTGAACTCAGGTCTATATAACCATGCAGACTAAAGAAGTTAGATTCGAAAACCTTGTCAATGCTTACAGCAGTTGGCTGTATCGCTATGCCTACTGGATAACGAAAGAGCCAAGTGCAGCGCAAGATCTTGTGCAGGAGACATTCCTTCGAGCCTGGCGATTCCTTGATTCTCTGAAAGACGAGGCAGCCGCAAAGAGTTGGTTAACGACAATTTTGCGACGTGAGAACGCCAGAAAATACGAACGAAAACAATTCGAATATAGTGATGTTGAGATGGATACGATCCCATCGCAACGAGAAGAATTTGATACACGACCCGAAATTCTCGCCTTAAGGCATGCGCTTCGAAATTTATCGAAAAAATACCGTGAACCTTTGGTTCTACAAGTAATTGAAGGATACAGCCTTGAAGAGATTGCCAAAATATTTGAATTGCCACGCAATACTGTGGCAACAAGACTGCACAGAGCACGACAAAAATTACGCAAACACCTGAACGGTGAAGAGTTAATAGTGAACAATGAACTGCCTAGAATTTAGACAACTCAAATTATCAGATCCTTATATTCAGGATACCGATGCAGACATCCATCGAGATGGCTGTCACGCCTGTCAGCAATTTGAAGCTGAAATTGAACAACTGGACCAAAACGTCTCAGCCGCGTTAAAGGTTGCAATACCTGATGGCTTTGCGGCCAAAATACTACTCAATCAATCCCTCCAGGATAACCCACGCCTGCCCATGCGTAGGTTCTGGTTAAGTGGTATGGCCGCATCTTTTTTCGCCCTGATCATTGTGGCGTCAGTCTACAACCCTAATAATGAACACGCGCAGCTCTCGCAATCCATCATCGAGCATATGCCGCATGAACATGAACTTGTACTTGGTCTACACCAAAGGATTGATAACGCAGAGATAAAATCAGTGCTTGCATCAGTCAATCTAACCACCAATGAAGATCTTGGCAATGTGGTTTATGCAACGACTTGTAAGTTAGAAGGACAACTCATCGCTCATTTGGTGGTCGAGCGCGATGGTCAACAATTCACAATGATTGTCGCGCCGTTTAACGAATTGGAAACATCGGAGACATTTAATACGCCGGAATGGCGTGGATTTATCACGCCACAGCAACGAGGTACTTTATCTGTGATTGCCAAGTCTACTATCGCGTCCCCAGAACAACTGGTGCGCGTGACCAATCTGTACAGAAATAGCTTTCTGATTGCCGGTGCGTAAATGACAAAACCTCACCAATTCAAGCAAAAGACGGTCAGCCAACCCATCAAGTTTGTCCATCCCATATCCACCGAGGAAATACATCTTTCAACCAGATGGAATGAACCCAACAATGCTACGCACGCGATGTTACTTGCACATGGCGCGGGCGCAAACTTGGACCATCTTCATATGGAGAACATAGCGAGTTCTCTGGCTAATGTTGGCATTGCGACATTGCGTTTCAATCTGCCATTTATGGAACTCGGAAAAAAACGCACTGACACAATACCTGTTTGCCTAAAAGCGATTGAAACAGCTGTAACCCATTTACTCTCGCTCGATAAAAAGAGACCCATCTTACTCGCGGGGCACTCATTTGGTGGTCGAATGATGTCACATTTTGCGGCTGAAATATTTACTACTGATACCACTGAATTAACGTTAAAAAACAGACTCAAAGGCCTGGTCTATTTTTCATTTCCGCTCCACGTTTCCGGCAAACCGGATACCAAACGTGCTGTGCATTTGACTGGTATTCGGTCCCCGCAATTATTTCTAAGCGGCACTAGGGATACGCTTGCCGAAACCAAACTATTGACCGCCACTGTTGCCCCATTGGAAAAAGCCAGTATCCATTGGCTGGATACTGCTGATCATGGCTTCAAAATACTAAAACGTACGAGAACAAGCGCTGAATTAGTCTACGACGAATCTGCGCGAATCGTCAGCGCTTGGCTGTCTATTTAAGAACAGCTCAGGGCTGTTCTGCGACGAAACCAGACCAGTTGCCCATGTATTTCACAAACTTCCCTGACAGCCCTTCCTGTTCAAGGTGCGCGACAGTAACAGGAAGATTAAGGGGCGCGAAGTCTACATCTTGTTGATATTGATTCGGGAAGTCATGATGAATGATTGCAGCCCGGCCTAGCATTATCCAATCAACACCTGTGGCAAATGCTTGCTCAGCTTCTTCGGGAGTTCTTATTTTTCCGGCGATGCCTAGTCGCACACTATTTCGCTCAAGATCAGTGAAATACGACAGCAAAGATTTCCCCTTAAATTCTTCTTCCACGGGTTCTTTGAATACATCCCACAGCGACATATCGAGGAAATCGATATTGCCTTCTGCCATCAGATCGCGTGCTAATTCAATAATTTCAGCAAGCTTTAAACCAAACCTTTCGGGTGAAAGGCGCAGACCAAGGCAAAAATCTCTTTCGCATCGATCACGAATTCCAGTGATAATTTCACGGATAATTCGCGAACGATTAGTGAGCGATCCGCCATACTCGTCAGTGCGATGGTTGATTTCTGCGCTGAGAAACTGACATAGAATATAACCGTGAGCGCCGTGAAGCTCAACACCATCAAATCCTGCATTCTGGCATCGAACCGCGGCCTCGACAAAATCTGAAACCAAAACTTTTACATCTGCATTCGAGAGGGAAACTGCACCTGTTTCGTCGTTATCTGAAGGACAAACAGCAGTGCCGACAATCTCAGCAGGAGAACGCATACCGGCATGATGCAGTTGACAGATCGCCACGCTACCATGCACTTTGATTTCTGCCGCTAGCCGCGTTAACCCTTCGAGGTGCTCGTCTCCGAACACGCCTAACTGCCCTGGAAAGCCTTGCCCCACTGCTTGAACATGGGCTGCACAGGTCATTGTGAGTCCAAACCCACCCTTTGCACGCATGGTTAACCAATGAAACTCCTCTTCGGATAAAACACCATCATCGTGACTTTGCGAATTTGTTAGCGGTGCCAACATAAAACGATTTTTCATATCAGGTCCACGGATGAAATCCATGGGTTCAAACAACTTACTCATATCTCAACTACCTCAATATATTTATCCGGTTTTTGTACTACTGGGTCGCCCAGTCACGCCAGCCACCGTTCAAAGCCCCCCTTCTTTACCGTAACGTTGCAAGGCGAAGTGAAAAAATGTCACGCCTGACGGTTAGGATTACCCAGATAATACAACATTTCAGCTGCAGAGCCATTCGGGTAGCGCTGTATTCCCAACGGCTATTTTGCAACCCAAGTTGGCGGAATACACACGTGGGGCGACACAGTGTCGACTATTTGTTGCATGATGCCAGGCTGTTTAATCGCCTGCCTTACGACATAGCCGTGTATTTTTTCTGCCTGCTCTATCGTCAGCACATCTGCAAAACTGGCCATTCCTCTATCTTTAAGCATTCCGCCAATGACAATTGCCGCCCAAGCTTCATGGGTTTCTTTAGACGAATGCCGGAGATCCGGCAACAAACCAGAACTTTTGGCGGCAGCACCATGACACACCAGACAATTTAAGTTGTAGAGCGACCAGCCCTCGTCGATCTCCTCATCAGACATTCCTTCATAGGAAAGGCTCACTTCTTTTAGAGAGGCATCGACTTTACCCTCCTTCATGATTCTAGCTGGCATTGATGCTGAACCATTTAATTTGAAAGCCAACATTGTGCCGTCGTTTTCATAGTCCAAGCTATCAAAATTCATGCCGAAGATACCACCGGCTCCGGCCATGACAAGAATATACTGGTCCCCATCAACTTTATAAGTCACCGGTGCAGCCATCACAGCCGTTGGTGCACGCATTTTCCACAACAAATCACCGGTGTCATCCGCATAAGCGCTAAAATCACCAGTGCCATTACCATGGAAAACGAGGCCACCCGCCGTTGAAAGCACCCCACCGTTGGTGACTGTTTCAAATCGGTTCTGCCAGACTTTTTCCTGACGAACAGGATCCCAGGCTGTCAGCTGATTAGGAGAACAAAACTTAAACGCAGTAAAGGCGGAATCAGCCATTCGACCCAAAGCCTCCCTGTCTTCTCCCGTATTCCAATGACCTGGTAAATACTCATATTCCGTATCCGGAATAAAGGGATACACCATTTCAATCGTTGGAATATAGACCAGCCCCGTATCAGGACTATAGGACATTGGATGCCAATTGTGCCCGCCAGCAGGCCCGGGCATGACTAATGCCATCTCCTCAGACCAGTCACCTTTTCCTGTCTCAACCGGTCTACCGGTCTCTAGGTCAACATGGCTTGCCCAATTCATCGGCGTGTAATTTTTAGCCGAAATCAGCTCACCCGTTGCCCGGTCGATAACATAAAAGAACCCATTTTTAGGCGCTTGCATTAGAACTTGTCGCGTCTTACCGGAAATTTCAATGTCGGCGAGGATCATATGCTGGGTCGCAGTAAAGTCCCAGCTTTCCCCTGGCGTAGTCTGGTAGTGCCATTTTAATTCACCATTGTCAGGATTGACCGCTAGGATAGACGAGAGATACAAATTATCTCCGCCGCCAGGACTTCTCGCTGCGCGGTTAAAGTTTGCGCCGTTGCCGACGCCAACATACAATAGATTAAGCTCAGGGTCGTAGGCAAACGAGTCCCAGACTGTGCCACCAAGACCTGCTACCCACAATGAGTCTTCCGGCCAAGACTGTCTCGCCTTCTTCAACGCTGGATTTTCAAGAGGGAAATCAGGATGTCCTGGCACGGTATAAAACCGCCACAACATCTTTCCACTTTCAGCATCATAGGCACTAAAATATCCCCTTACGCCATATTCAGCACCGCCGTTACCTATAATGACCTTCCCTTTAACAACCCTCGGCGCGCCCGTAATCGTATAAGGTTTAGATTGATCGACGGTTACAACCTCCCAAACGGGTGTTCCGTCTCTGGCATCTAGCGCGATTAATCGTCCATCAATAGTCCCCAGATAAAGCTTGCCTTGCCATATAGCAAGGCCACGATTGACGACATCACAACAAGCATTGCGCCCAGCTTCACCAGGCACCTTAGGGTCAAAGGTCCAGATCTCTGCACCTGTTCTTGCATCTACCGCGTAAACTTTGCTCCAGGAGCCAGTGGTATAAATAATGCCATTAATAACAATGGGTGTGGCTTCAAGGCCTCGTTTTGTGCCGGTTTTATAGGCCCAAGCTAAGCCAAGCTTTTTGACATTTGATCGATTAATTTCATCTAGTGGACTGTAGCGCTGCTCGCTGTAGGTTCTACCATGAGATAACCAGTTTTGAGGCTCACTGTCGGCATTCATTATCCGGTTTTCATCAACCGCCAAGGATTGAAAAAAACGGACCTGAGGCAATGGCTCAGCTTTTTTTTCGCTGGCGAAAGCTACACATGCTTGGAAGCAAAAGATTAAAAACAGAACAACAAATTTCATAAGTCATCGATTTCACAAATTTTCAAGATCATAACAAACACATTGCGCCACTGCTCGCATCGCGGCTAAATACTAAGCTAGAACTAAACAGGAGAAATATCTAATCAAAAAACAAAAACTGAAGTTTCAACTACGATAGATATAATAACCCTTTTTCAGGAACACTCGCTGATGCCAGAGCAATCATATTCCGCTTTCCGTCTCGGAGACATACGCGGAATTTATCCCGCTGAAATTGACGAAACATTCGTCGGGAACTTTGGCCGAGCCTTCGTTGAACACTTCAATCTGAGTGGCATAATAGCCGTTGGCCGAGACATGCGAGAAAGCAGTCTCTCTCTTCAAAACGCGCTAATCGACGGTCTTTTACAGGTCGGTATCGAAGTTCAAGATTTAGGGCTCTGCGCTACCGAACTTGGATATTTCGCTTCAACCAAATCAGGCATATCCGCAACCATTATTGTCACAGCCAGTCATAATCCCGAGATCTACAATGGCTTAAAGTGCGTGCTCAAGAATGGCATCGCGGTCACCTATGAAACGGGTTTAAGTGAAGTCGAAAAAATCATGCAGAGGCTCACCAGCATTACCAATGAAGCTGCTAAAACCGCAAAAATGGGTGATACGCGGAAGAAAAAATTAGGCACTCGCTCGTCCCTTGATTTACACCCTGCGTATATAGAATATTTAAAGCAACAGTTTCCGATCGAGAGCCTCAGTCGTGCAGAACTGGCACTTAACGGCTTAAACGGCACCGCAGTTACCCTCGCGGGAGAACTAACGAAACAATTGGGGCTGTCTGTAACGTGGTTTAGAAAGCTCCCAGGACCCATGCCTTCCCAGGGTGCTGATCCTGCAAATCCGATGCTGACACGTCAGATGAAAAAATATATGTCTCATGAACGCTATGACCTTGGTATTGCTTGGGATGGAGACTGTGATCGATGTGTATTCTTTGACAGCGAAGGTGATCTGATTCCTTCGTACTATGTTGTGGGTCTGCTTGCCCAATCCTATTTAGAACAGCACCCGGGGGCGGCAATTGTTTTTGATACCAAGCTCTGCTGGAACACATTGGATGTTATCTCTCGGCACGGCGGTAAGCCAGTTCGCTCAGAAACCGGCCATGCCTTCATGAAAAGAAGAATGCGAGAAAGTAACGCCATCTACGGCGGCGAACTCTCTTCGCATCACTTTTTTGGAGAATTTCACCACTGTGACTCCGGCATGATGGCGATGCTACGAATGCTGCAGATTTTGAAACGAGCAGACGCCAACATCAACGAACTGGTTACGAACATACGTCAAAACAATAGTTGCACGCCTGAAATCAATCTAAAACTGATTGAGCCACAACGTGCGTTCGATGAGCTATCTACTTTCTATCAAAACAAGGCGACGCATGTTGAAACTTTTGATGGTTTACATTTTGAATTTAAAGATCACTGGCGTTTTTCAATCACCCAGTCTAAAACAGAACCACTCGTTCGGCTCAATTTTGAATCAAACGGCAGTAGCGACAATTTATTAGAAGATGCGTCTAAGGTACTGGCGCAGCTCTCACCTTTTCTCCCCGACAAAATCAAAATAGCCGATCTATTATCCATTCAATAACTAATAGACCGGCATCGATAAACGCTAGGAACCTGCTATTTAGACGATCGTAGCAGAAGGAAACAGACCCGATACCCCAACCCTATTCTAGAACCCTTTCTTCAAGACCCCTTATCTAAGAACCCTTATTCCAAACCGGGAACAGGGAACTGACGGCAGAAAGTTTCAACTTCACCCTTCACCTGATTCAGCGTGTCCTCATTCTCAGGGTTTTGCATACAAGTTGTTATCCAAGCCGCAAGTTGTTCCATATCCGACTCGACCATGCCACGAGCAGTTGCAGCCGGGGTTCCAATTCGGATACCACTAGGTCGCAATGGTGGGTTTGGATCATCGGGAATAATCTGCTTATTCGTCGTAATAGAAGCCTTATCCAATACCTGTTCAGCCACCTTGCCATCTAAGCCATAACTCTCAACCGTATTCACGACCATCATATGGTTATCAGTACCACCGGTAACCAGTGAAGCTTGGCTGTCCATCAACGATTGCGCCAAAACTTTAGAGTTCTTCAGAACCTGATGAGCGTATTGCTTGAACTCATCTGTCTGCGCTTTCGCAAGCGTAATCGCTATGGCTGCCACTGCATTCATATGCGGCCCACCTTGCAGCCCTGGGAATACAGACTTATCAATTTTCTTCGCAAACTCCTTTTTACATAACACCATGCCGCCACGTGGCCCGCGTAAACTCTTGTGGGTCGTCGTGGTAACAATATCGAAGCCAAAGTCGAATGGATTTGCCATTGAGCCACCAGCGACCAAGCCACCAAAATGAGATGCGTCTGTCATAGTGATTGCGCCAACTTCGTCGGCAATCTCTTTATATTTTGCGTAATCAATATCTCTTGGGTACGAGGTATAACCACACAACACCATTTTTGGCTTGTGTTTCAGAACGTCTGCGCGAATGACGTCAAAGTCTATAGACCCATCAGTCGGGTCTGTTACATAGCGAACAAAGTTGAAAATCCTGCCCATGTGTGAAACAGGTGCACCATGCGTCAAGTGGCCGCCATGGGACAAATCCATCGCAAGAATAGTATCTCCTGGCTCAAGCAAGCCAAGGTACACCGCTTGATTCATTGCCGAACCCGATAAGGGTTGAACATTTGCATGTTCACAGCGAAATACCTCTTTCGCTCTATCACGAGCCAGATTTTCAATCTGATCGGTAAATTCCTGCCCACCGTAATAACGTCGACCGGGATAACCTTCAGAATATTTATTAGTGAACACGCTACCCAGCGCAGCAAGTACTTCAGGGTGGGTATAATTCTCAGAAGGAATCAGTTCAATTCCTGAACGTTGGCGTTCCTCCTCTCCTTTAAGCGCTGCATAAACAGCGGGATCATTCTGTTGCAGATATTCCAGATTTGACGTCATGGGCAATTTCCTCGGCATAAATAGCCAATAGATGTTAGTTAGGCGCCCAGGCGAACGGCTATTACGGTTTTCTCACACTTCCCGATGGTTACACCCACCTACCCTCTTCTCAACCTGGCCTACTCAAATTCTTACATAAGCAGTCGCAGCAAAACGTGGAAAAGGAGATCGCCAGTTATGTGACACGGGCAGAATTTTACAGCGCTAACGCGTTAATTAAAAGCGACCCACAATGATTTGTGCGTGTGTTAGCATGAACAAAATTCAACCCTGAACTTCAAACTTGCGAATAGCAGTGAAGATTCGAAAGTACTAAATATTGGAGAGAAAAAATGAGCGAAATAGTGAGCGAATTAGAGAGCGGTCTCAAGAGCGAAATAGAGAGTAAAACCACCAAACCAGTGAAAGTATCAGACCGCGAGCGTCTGACCAATGCAGTCAAGTACCACGGTTTAGCGTTACTAGGCGCAATAACACTCTGGGGTGCCGCTGACGCATGGGTACAAACATCAGACCTTTATCTCGCAACTATAATATCCGTTCTTAATGCCTTTGCCGCAGGGTCAATCATATCAATTCTATTTCATGAATGGGGTCATTTTGCAGGCGCTCGATTTGCTGGTTCATATTCACCTATGGTTAATAAACCCACCGGAACTTTTATTTTCGGATTCAATTTTGCAAAGAATAACCGCGATCAATTTATTTCCATGAGTCTAGGTGGACCCATTGGCAATTGGCTGCTCGTACTTCTTGTTTTCACTTTGATTCCAATGGATTCTCCCGGCCGAGTAATGCTTTTAGCAGTCACTCTCGCTAATGCTATTTCCGTTTGCGTCTTCGAGCTTCCTATCCTGATGAAAGCAATGGACGGCGGCGATCCTGAGACCGAATTGAATGCTGGACTCGCTAACGGTAGCGGCGATAAAGGAAAGGTCTGGGGTTATGGCATAGGCGCATTGGTTTGGCTATTAGTTATCTAGGCTTTTGTTCGAGTCTAAGCAAGCCCTTAATGTCGACCGGGTGATCGATGCGCTCGGTCAAAAGGGTAAGTGTTCGATATCAACATTGCCCCCGGTTAAAATCAGCCCCACTTGCTTGCCAGAGAAAAGCCCTGGGTTTTTGAGTACCGCAGCCAGAGTCACAGCCGAAGAAGGCTCAACGACTTGTTTCAGCCTTGTCCAGATTAAGCCCATTGCCTCGACTATTTCAGTTTCGTTTACCAGCAGAATGTCAGCTGCCGACGATTTGATTATGTCAAAGTTTATCACGCCCAAAACTGTTCTAAGACCATCAGCAATCGTATTGGGCACGTGTGATTCTATTCTCTTTCCAGCACGAAATGATCGATAGGCATCATCTGCACCAGCAGGTTCCGCGCCGTAAACAGGTATTCTTCCGTCCATCGCTAGTAGACAACCAGCCAACAAACCGCCGCCGCCCACAGGGGTGACGATGCATTCTAAATCAGCAACCTGTTCTGACAACTCAAGCCCGGCGGTACCTTGCCCTGCGATGACCAACTCATCATCATAGGGGGCTACAATCTGGCAGCGTCTTTTAGCAACAAGCCGTTGAAGTGTCGCCTCACGAGCTTGCAAGGTCGCGTCACATTCAACTATTTCTGCGCCATAAGCTTTGATAGCAGCTTTCTTGGCAGCAAGCGCATTGTCGGGCACTACAATCCAGGCTGGAACTCCGCGCAACTTTGCCGCACGCGCTAACGCAGCACCATGATTACCAGAAGAATGAGTCGCGACGCCTGCTGCCGCCTCTGCATCGGTTAGTGCAAAGACTGCATTGACCGCGCCTCTCGCTTTAAAAGCGCCTACCTTCTGTAAATGTTCGCATTTGAAAAAGAGCCTAGCACCTGCAATCTCATTCAAAAGCGATGATTGCATAACAGGTGTCGTATGGATCAAACCAGTGATTCGAGCTCTAGCTTCAAGTACATTTTTAAACGACATCGTCATAGGTATCCCGTCCTTTGTAATGGCCTTTACAATGTCCTTTATGTTGATCTTTGCTCTATTTTTGCCCAAGTATCGCGTAGACCAACGGTACGATTAAAAACCAGATTCGCCGGTGTGCTATCTCGACTATCGATACAAAAATACCCTTCTCGTTCAAACTGAAAACGCTGCTCAACAGTCGCATCAACAAGACTTTCTTCAACATAGCCCTGACAAACACTGAGCGATTCTGCATTCATTAAATCCCGATAGTCGAGATCCGAAGCGTCAGGAAAATCAACTGTGAAGAGCGGGTCAAACAGGCGTATTTCTGCCTGATGGCAGCGAGAAGCTGATACCCAGTGAATGACTCCTCGCACTTTTCTTCCTTCGGGGTTTTTACCAAGTGTATCCGCGTCATAGGAACACCGAATTTCAGTGATCTCATTCGCATCATTTTTAATGACACTCTCAGCTTTAATGACATAGCCGTATCTTAATCTGACCTCACCACCTAACACCAATCGCTTATATTTTCGATTAGCTTCTTCTCGAAAGTCATCGCGATCGATATAAACTTCACGTGTAAATGGTAACTGGCGCGTACCCAGTGACTCTAATTTGGGATGATTAGCAACTGTTAACATCTCCACATCATCTGCTGGATAATTTTCAATCACCAGCTTCACTGGATTAATAACGCCCATCACGCGGGGCGCGATAACTTCAAGGTCTTCACGAATGACGCTCTGAAGCAGCGCGAGCTCAACGTTGTTATCACTCTTGGCGACACCAATACGACGACAAAAATCACGCAACGCCGCCGGTGTATATCCTCTCCTTCGCAATCCTGCGATGGTTGGCAACCTGGGGTCATCCCAACCGTCAACTAAATTGTCTTCCACTAACTGCTTGAGCTTACGCTTGCTCATGACGGTGTACTGAAGGTTCAGTCTGGAAAATTCGATCTGTTGCGGATGACAATTTATTTTGATGTTATCCAGCACCCAGTCGTAAAGCGGTCGGTGGGCTTCAAAGCCAAGATCACAAAGAGAATGCGTAATACCTTCAAGTGAATCTGAAATACAATGGGTATAATCGTAAAGCGGATAGATGCACCACTTATCTCCAGTTTGGTGATGTTTAACGTGTCGAATACGATAAATCGCTGGATCCCGCATATTGATATTAGGGGACGCCATATCAATCTTCAGGCGAAGCACATGTGCACCATCGGCGAATTCACCGCCACGCATTCTGCGGAACAGGTCGAGATTCTCTGTTGCCTCCCGGTCTCTGAACGGACTGTTTTTGCCTGGTTCAGTTAGTGAACCCCTCAGCTGACGAATTTCTTCAGCTGTTTGTGAGTCAACATACGCTTTGTCGGCCTCTATAAGCTGTTCGGCAAAGTCATAGAGCTGGTCAAAATAATCAGAAGCGTTACGTACTTCGAGCCATTCAAACCCCAGCCAACTGATATCAGCTTTCATCGAATCTGCAAACTCAATGCTTTCCTTTGATGGATTGGTATCATCAAATCGCAGATAAGTGGTGCCGCCAAATTCTTTTGCCATGCCAAAGCTAAGGCAAATCGCCTTCGCGTGACCTATATGCAAAAAGCCATTCGGTTCAGGAGGAAACCGGGTAACAACCTGACCGCCGTTTTTACCTGCAGCAACGTCCTTTTCGATAATTGTACGAATGAAGTTGGAAGGATACTTTTCTTCCTCCACGACATCACTTGGGTTGTCTTTTGTGTGCTCGATACTCATTTCAGCTTTACTCGGTGGTTCGTTTAGAAGGCATTTATTAGATTTTTAGTTGATATTTATCATTTTCTTATTAGTTCGTTAGCTCGATGGTTCGGCAATACGCTTCGCTGCTTGAGCAGTATCATAGAAAAAGAGCGCCAGCACATGTTAGACAAACCATAACGAAGAGAATCCATTTTAACGCAGATTGCGGTACTGATATTGCAAAACGAACACTAATTGCAGCGCCTGCGACCATCCCTGCGGCGAGCACTAATCCCGGTACCCACCAGACTTGATCTCTTACAACAAAAACAATAAGTGCAACAAAGCTCAGCACAGCCGTGCAAACCATTTTTAGCGCATTTGTTCGCACTAAATCGTAACGCAAGCCTCCCGCCAGAGCAGCAATTAGAATAAACCCGACACCGGCCTGGATGAAGCCGCCGTAGAGACCAGCAAAAAACAGTCCCCAGGCTGCCTTAGCGCTCTCTTTCACTGCGAGAGGTTGTGTACCGGGAGCAGGAATAACAGCTGCTGGCTTAAAGAGCATGACCAATGCCATGCCAACCATTGTCAATAAAAGTATCGGCTTCAATACCACCACGGGCAAATAAGAAGCTAACAGAGCACCCAAAAGTGCGCCCACAAGCGTAGGCACCAAAATGGGACCAATGGCCTGTTTATCCAGCCGATCCTTATCATTGAACCCTTTGGCACCGGTGATAGACTGCAACAGAACACCTACCCGATTGGTTGCATTGGCAATATCAGCGGGCATCCCGAGCATCATAAGTGCAGGTAGTGTGAGCATGGAACCGCCACCAGCGAGGGTATTGATGAATCCAGCAACAAATCCTGAAATCAATAACGCTAAGACCCAAATTAATGTTAATTCGTATTCCAAAGTATTGTATTCCGGTGGTTAACGAGTTTTGTTTAGTTATTCGTAGCTAACTTAAGACTGCGCATAGTATGCGGCGAAATCAGAATGTCAAATCTCTATTGAGTACAGGAGATACCACGCATCGAAACAGGATAAGTTCTAAGTCATATCGAAAGCATCTATTTTATTGTTCAACAGCCGGAATATCCGAGATAGCTAATGTGAACAGATCCCTCTCTTCATTACCCAACAACAGGGTTTCGTTATCAATCCATGTTATTGCTTCTGAAGTCTTCATCTGAGCACGATCCAGCGCGAGTCTTTGGGCTGAACCTGAAAACCAATGATCACCTTCAGCAGGTTTTTCGAATACCCAGACTTCTGTGTAGCAGATTATTGCAAGGTGAAGACCGTCAGGTGATATATCTGCACCGGTGGCTAACAATATACTATCGCTGTGCTGAACCTCTGTAAGAACGTTGTACCTATCCGTAAACTCCGTATCCAGGCGATAGAGTACTGCACCCTTCTCCCAGCCGCTAATTTTACCCGGCTGACGATGCTTGCTAATAAAGTATAAGTGCCCATCGCTGTAAAAGATTGACTCGTTGTCATAATGCCAACGTTGCGCCGGGTACTGCTGCTGACCAGAATAGCGAATAGGAAGAAATTTGAGCGCACGAATGTCCTGTGTAGATGTCGGATTTGGCTCAGGAATTACGTAAACACCTAAATCTCTACGCGCGTTACCATTATTTCCCATATCGGCAACATAGAGCATGTCACCATCCGTGGTGATATCTTCCCAGTCTATATTTGATGCAGCGTGAATATAACTCCCTGGCCATTCGGGCTTCTTGTCTTCGCCTTCTTCAGCCGCTGGTTCAGACTGGTAACTTCTCTGCAAAAATGGTGGAACGATTAC
This sequence comes from Candidatus Azotimanducaceae bacterium, assembly GCA_047629195.1. Classification (GTDB taxonomy): domain Bacteria; phylum Pseudomonadota; class Gammaproteobacteria; order Pseudomonadales; family Azotimanducaceae; genus UBA4582. The sequence goes on along the minus strand of JBLHWY010000025.1, from coordinate 19,718 downwards.
CTTGCCCTGGCTGTTAATAGCAAACAGTCGGGGTTTATCGCCGCTATCATTATGAACCCAATAAACATCTTCATACTGTTGACTCTTTATGATGCCACTCATCTCGGAAATTGGTGCAAAATTTAGATAACCCGATTTATCAAGTAAACGGGTTGATTCCGCAGCAATCGAGGCAGCACTTAATACGGAAAAGAAAAATGTAAAAAACGATAACAACAAAAAACGAAGGCAACCCATTAGAGACTCAGCTTAATAAAAGGCACAATTCTAGCGCGTGAAATAGCAAAAAAACACTTGCAACGATCAATTGAGTCGCTATTATACCGCGATGCAAAATCCTCAACACTCATTGACTGAAGATACTACTCGTCCTCTTACCCAGAGAAACGCGGTGAATCTTACTTCTATGGCACGCTTTTATGCAGCTTTTTATGCAGCTTTTTATGCAGTAGTGTCAGCAGAGAAAACCATCAAGAAAACTATTCAAAAAACATGGCAAGGTTTCTATTACTTTAATGGCTTTTACTTTAGCCAATAGATCGCTGTGTTAAAAGCTTGGCGGTCAAAACCGCCTGAGGAAACCCCGAACGGCGAAGGCTAATCGGGGTTTTTTTTGCTAAAAAATCAGACAATCTAGTTAAAACTATAATTGTTAATAAACTTTTTACTAAGCAACATGCGGAATTTCTAAATGACCAATTTGAAAGTGGATGATTTAAACGTGCTCAGCGAAGAAACATTAATAACACCTAACCAACTCAAGACTGCCATCCCAGCTTCTGAAAAAGCACTCGCGACGGTTTCAAATGCTAGATTAGCAATGAAAAGAATCTTGCACCGAGAAGACCCGAGGCTTTTTCTTATTGTCGGTCCCTGTTCCATTCACGATGTTGATGCGGCAATCGAGTATGCTGAGAAACTTAAAAAACTTTCAGAAGAAGTTTCTGACTCATTATTATTGGTGATGCGCGTCTACTTCGAGAAACCAAGAACAACTGTTGGCTGGAAAGGTTTTATCAATGACCCCCATCTCAATGATTCATTCAACATTGAAGAAGGTTTGCACCTAGGGCGAAAGCTGTTAGTTGACCTGGCTGAAATGGGTATCCCTACTTCAACCGAAGCGTTAGACCCTATTTCTCCTCAATATCTTCAGGACATGATTAGTTGGAGCGCAATTGGCGCACGAACAACAGAAAGCCAAACTCATCGCGAAATGGCAAGCGGGCTTTCTTCTGCGATTGGCTTTAAAAATGGCACAGATGGAAATCTCACCGTCGCGATCAATTCACTACAATCTGTATCGCAGCCCCACCGTTTCCTCGGTATCAATCACGAAGGCGAGGTTTCGCTCATACATACGCGAGGAAACAAACATGCCCATATCGTGCTTCGGGGTGGTGGAGGAAAAACCAATTTTGATTCCGTCAATGTTTCAACCTGTGAACAACAGTTACTGAAAGCTAATATACCAGCGAATATTATGATCGATTGCAGCCATGAGAACTCTTCAAAAGACCACGAGCGACAGCCATTAGTCATGGAGGATGCAGCTAACCAGATAACTCAAGGAAATCGATCTATCGTCGGGTTTATGGTTGAAAGCAACCTAGCGGCAGGGAATCAAAAAATGACAAAGAAGAAATCAGACCTCAAATACGGTGTCTCAATTACAGACGCGTGTGTTGACTGGGCAACAACTGAGACGATGATTCGAAATCTTAGGAATAAAGTGAAGAAAATATTACCGAGTCGCTCGCCGCTTTCGAATGCAGACCTGATGGAACTATCGGCTTGAATTTGAGCGGCTGATTGAATTTAGCCCCAGAGAGAGTCCTGGGGCTTTTGACCAGCTGGCGCTTTAACTAGTAGTAAGCGTTTTCGGTATTTGTATGGTCGGTGACATCACGCACACCTTTTAACTGTGGCAATTGTTCTAACAACGTTTTTTCTACGCCCTCTTTCAGAGTCATATCAACCATACCACAACCCTGACAACCGCCACCAAACTGCAGAACCGCAATCTCATCCTCAAAAATTTCAACCAGACTCACCACGCCACCGTGGGATGCTAAACCCGGATTGACTTGGCTATGGAGCACATAGTTAATGCGATCTTCCAAGGAGCTGTCATCTGAAACTTTGGGCATTTTCGAGTTAGGCGCTTTAATTGTTAGCTGCCCGCCCATCTTATCCTGCGCGTAGTCAACGAGCGCATCTTCGAGAAAGGGGATGCTACGTTCATCAATGAAAGCATCAAACCCTGTATAACTCGCGGGCTGATCTGTGGCCTGTTCTTCGCCTGCTTTACAATAGGCGATACATGTTTCGGCCATCGGAGTGCCGGGATCTGTAATAAAAACTCTGATCGAGATGTTCTTATCTTCCTGCTTCGACAAAAGTTCTACCAGGTATGCCTGTGCGGAGGGGGTAATTTCAACCATGCTTGATTCCATGCTGTTTTATTCAGGTGCAAAATATATTGGGTATTCTACCAAATTATGATGCTTTTTCAATGACAACAATGGTAAATCACCGCTAAGCCCTTGCTTTTCAAAGGGTTTATCCCTGTCAAAGGCGCCTTGCCCCAACCTCTCTATGAACACAGCTCATGCTGGACAGCAAACATCTTCAAAGTCTATTGGTTGTGAAGCTGATAAAATTCATGTTGGCAAAAAGTACTTTGAAATTGACAACCGAAACGCCCCTAATCATAAAGAAGTAATCTTGCATGAAAAATTCGAACAATAAGTCCGCCCTCCTAGAACAGCAACTCGCAGAAAACATTCTGGTGATGGATGGTGCGATGGGGACAGAAATTCAAGTACTCGGGTTAACCGAAGCAGATTACAGAGGCGAGAGGTTTCTGAATCACCATCTCGACTTGAAGGGGAATAATGAGCTGCTAACCCTCACACGACCACAAGTAATAAAGCAAATTCACCTCGATTATTTGAATGCCGGCTCCGACATCATTGAAACAAACACTTTCACAGCGAACGGCGTTTCACAATCCGACTATGATCTCGCTGACTTGGCCTACGAGTTAAATTTTGAATCTGCAAAACTTGCCCGCAAGGCCGCCGATGAGGTCGAGGCAACAACCCCGGACCAGCCTCGGTTTGTTGCTGGTGCTGTTGGTCCCACAACCCGAGCGGCCAGTTTATCTCCTGATGTCAATGACCCAGGGTTCAGGAATGTGAACTTCGATGAGTTAGTCGTGGATTACAGCAATGCCGTAAATGGTCTTATTGATGGCGGCGCTGACATCATTCTGATCGAAACAATTTTCGATGTACTTAATGCAAAAGCAGCAATTTACGCAACGCTTTCCGTTTTTGAGTCTATCGGTCGCGAATTGCCGATCATGATTTCGGGAACCATCACAGATGCTTCAGGTCGATTGCTCTCAGGACAAACTGTTGAAGCCTTCTGGGCATCAATAAAACATGCAAACCCAATATCTGTCGGCTTTAACTGTGCTTTAGGCGCGGATGAGTTACGACCTTATATTGCTGAAATCAGCAAAATTGCCAACTGTAGGATAAGCACATATCCAAATCGTGGATTACCCAACGAATTTGGTGAGTATGATGAAACAATTCCCGAAATGGTGGCGAGCATGGAGACATACGTTGCGCCTGGTCTTGTGAATATCATCGGTGGCTGTTGTGGCACCACACCCGCACATATTAGCGAATTTAAAAAACTCTGCCGCGCACATCCGCCACGAAAAATACCAGCGCCAGATTCAAATCCAGTTAGTCGTTTCAGCGGACTCGAACCCTTCAACATCGACAATAACTCGCTTTTTGTGAACGTCGGCGAGCGAACCAACGTGACTGGCTCTGCGAAATTTGCGCGCCTGATCCGCGAAGAAAGTTACGAAGAAGCTCTAGATGTCGCAAGGTCGCAGGTTAACAATGGCGCACAGATCATAGATATCAACATGGATGAAGGCATGTTGGATTCGAAAGCAGCCATGGTTCGTTTTCTGCACCTTGTATCCTCAGAACCGGATATCTGTCGAGTGCCGGTGATGGTTGATTCTTCAAAATGGGAAATAATCGAGGCAGGCCTGAAGTGTCTTCAAGGTAAATCAATCGTCAACTCTATCTCATTGAAATCAGGTGAAGAGGAATTCATCGCACAGGCGAAGATATGTCGTCGGCACGGCGCCGCTGTCGTCGTGATGGCGTTCGACGAAGATGGACAGGCAGATACACTGGCGCGTAAAAAGGAGATCTGCCTGCGCTCTTACGAAATTTTGGTTAATGTTGTCGGGTTTTCGCCTGAGGATATCATTTTCGACCCTAACGTATTTGCTGTCGCGACCGGTATTGAAGAACACAATATGTACGGTAAGGACTTTATCGACGCGTGTCAGTTTATTACTGAAAACCTCCCTGGCACTAGAATCTCGGGCGGTATAAGCAACGTCTCATTCTCTTTTCGAGGCAATAATCAGGTAAGAGAAGCCATTCACGCTGTCTTCCTTTACCACGCGATCAAAGCAGGACTCACCATGGGCATTGTCAACGCCGGACAATTGGCGCTCTATGAAGAGATTCCGGTTGAGCTGAAAGATGCTGTCGAAGATGTCATCTTTAACAGACGAGAAGATGCAACTGATCAATTACTTAGTGTCGCCGAGAAATTTACCGCAGGCGCTAGCAAGGCCAAAGCTGAAGACCTCAGTTGGCGTGAAAATGAGGTCAGTGAGCGTTTGTCCTACGCATTGGTAAAAGGCATTAATACCTATGTTGTAGCAGATACTGAAGAGGCAAGACTGCTGGCAAAACGTCCAATCGAAGTCATCGAAGGCCCCCTCATGGAGGGTATGAATCGCGTCGGAGATCTATTCGGTGCCGGTAAAATGTTCCTGCCTCAGGTGGTAAAAAGTGCACGGGTCATGAAGCAAGCTGTGGCCCACCTGGTACCTTTCATTGAAGAGGAGAAAGGCGACGTCATCTCTTCAAAGGGCAAGATTCTGATGGCCACAGTTAAAGGTGATGTTCACGATATTGGCAAAAACATTGTCGGCGTTGTGCTTCAGTGCAACAACTACGACGTCATCGACCTTGGCGTTATGGTGCCGGTCGATAAAATCATTAAGACAGCTATTGAAGAGAAAGTCGACATTATTGGGCTTAGTGGATTGATAACACCCTCTCTCGACGAGATGGTAAATGTAGCATCTGAACTTCAACGTCAGGGCATCAGCTTGCCGCTACTGATAGGTGGTGCCACAACTTCAAAAGCGCATACCTCAGTCAAAATTGAACCCTGCTATCAATCGGAATCGACGATCTACGTCTCAGATGCCTCAAGGGCGGTTGGTGTTGCTACAAAGCTATTAAGCGAGGAACTCAAGCCTGAATTTGTCGCGGAAATCCGCGTTGAATATGAAAAGCTCCGTGAGCGAAACAAACATCGTAGGCCCAAAGGGAACACACTTAGGTACCAGGATGCTGTGGAGAACAAGGCCCAGATAAATTGGCAAACACCACCAAAGCCAGCTTTTCTTGGTACCAGAAAGTTCGTCGACTACCCCATAGAAGAACTTATCGAATACATTGACTGGACGCCTTTTTTCATCACTTGGGAACTAGCCGGCAAATACCCGCGTATATTGGAAGACAGTGTTGTTGGCGAAACTGCGACCGCGTTGTTTGAAGACGCGCAGGCAATGCTGAAAAAAATGGTCAGCGACAAGAAGATCACTGCGAGTGCAGTCATCGGTTTCTGGCCTGCCAACGGTATTGGAGACGATATCAAGGTTTTTACAGATGAAAACAGAAATGAAGAAAGGACCCGCTTGCATCACCTGCGCCAACAGACCGACAAACCAAACGAACAGCCGAATTATTGTTTGTCAGATTACGTAGCGCCTACGGATACAGGTCTTGAGGACTATATAGGCGCTTTCGTCGTCACCGCTGGTTTAGGCGTTGAAACCCTAGCCGCTAGCTTTGAAGCTGAGCATGATGACTACAACTCGATTCTGCTAAAAGCTTTGGCAGATCGTCTGGCTGAAGCGTTCGCTGAGCGCATGCACGAACGTGTTAGAAAAGAATTCTGGGGCTACGCTAGGGAAGAAAACCTGAGCAATACTGAACTCATAAAAGAGCGTTACGCTGGGATCAGGCCAGCACCAGGCTATCCCGCATGCCCGGATCATACCGAGAAGGCAACGCTCTTCTCACTATTGAATGCAACCGAAGAAATCGGCGTCAAGATGACCGAACATTACGCGATGACACCTGCTGCATCAGTGAGTGGATTCTATTTCTCCAATCCGGAAGCCAGGTACTTTGGTCTAGGAAAGATTGCCAAAGATCAGGTAGATAGCTATGCCGAACGCAAAGGCCTCACTATTGAAGAAACGGAGCGATGGCTATCTCCGGTCTTGAGTTACAAATAGTGTTAAACTCATGCCTAGATTAGCAGTAAATTTATTCATGGAGCGATAATGAGCGAACCGGATATTTCTCAAAACGACTTACCCCAAAAGCAGGCGAAGCCCCCTTCTTTCTTCCAGGTAATGATGAGCGTTTTCGCTGCAGCTTTTGGCGTACAAAAAGACGAAAACTATGAACGGGATTTTACGACGGGCAGTCCGTTGCCATACATCGTGGGTGGAATTCTGTTTACTGTGCTTTTTGTGCTAACGCTGGTTGGCGTCGTCATGCTCGTTTTGCCATGAATCTCTTTGTGGCATCAGCACGTTTTGCGGGGCTGCTGCGTCAGCCCCTCTATTTGCCGGAATTAGGCAATGCTTTTACTGGTTACTGATCCAATAGATGCAGACAACGACTGCAATGGAAATTATGGCAACTGCACTAAATGCATCAACTAGACTATCTGAATTGCTTTCTTGTTCGCTCATATCTGATACTCAATTAGGTTCTGGTTAATTTGCTAGTATACTTAAGCTGGGAGTTGATGTGAAAATTTTTCGTATCATTAGTCATCAGAAAGTCGATCTATGGCCTCACGTAACCTTGTCACTTCAGCTCTCTCACGCTCACCTAATAGAAGCTCGTCCCTCACTTCCTTGAGTAACGCGTCAATCGCAAATGGTTTGGTCAGATAGCGATTAACCCGCCCTTGATTAATAGATTTTAGGATTTGATCAAGATCCGAATATCCAGTAAGGATGATTCTCCTCATTGATGGATAATCTTTGGCTAGGGAATGCAATAGCTCCGCGCCGTCCATGCCGGGCATGCTCATATCACTAATCACCAAATCAAAACTGCGAGAGAGACAGGCTTGAATCGCGTCCTCACCAGATTCAACAACGACGACATCATCAGTCAATTGCGACAACGCCTTTTCAAGCACAACCCGAACGTCCTGCTCATCATCGACAACGAGGATTCCTAGTTTTATTTCCGATTTATCATTCATAACAGTTATACAAACATGCACTAACAATGGCTCGAGTTATTGTAACCCTATTACCAATTAATGCCTGTGAATTGAGCATATTTGTGCGAATATTGAGCATATTTGCGCGAATAGAGCTAGGCATTTTCCATTCTCCTGACCTCACCACACACGCGACCACTTGATTTGTGCTTAAGTGCCATGCAAACCCGATTTTCACTGTTCCCTGAAGTATTGATCGCTTAGTATCACCCCATGGAATCAGATCCCTTACTATTTTCTTTCTTCTTAATTTTTACAACAGCCGCTGTATTGGCAACAATCGCCCTATACACTCGACAACCGATGATTGTTATGTATATTGCTGCGGGTATTATTTTAGGCCCATCTGCCACCGGGTTAGTGTCAGATCCGGCACTTATCAGCAGTGTCTCAAAAATTGGCATTATCTTTTTGCTGTTCTTGCTTGGCCTGGACATGCAGCCCTCGAAACTCGCAAACATGCTCGGCAACGCACTTTTGGTTGGCCTAATAAGCTCATTAGTGTTCTTCGGGATTGGTTTTGGTGTCGGTTTTCTGTTTGGCTATTCCCTGATCGAAAGTAGCATTATTGGCGTTGCAATGATGTTTTCAAGCACAATCATCGGTATAAAACTGTTACCCACCACTGTTCTTCATCATCGACGAACCGGCGAACTGGTCGTAAGCTTATTACTTATTCAGGATTTTCTAGCGATTATCGTGTTGCTGGTTTTAACTGGCGGATTTCTCGATGACTTCAACGGTCTCGCCCGCTTTGGCAAGATTATCATTGGCTTACCTTTGCTTGTCTTATTTGCCTGGCTCTTCGTTAAGTACGTGCTGCTCAAAATATTGACAAAATTCGATGCATTTCATGAATACATCTTTTTGGTCGCAATTGGCTGGTGCTTAGGCTTATCAGAACTCGCAACATTCATTGGCTTATCACATGAAATTGGCGCTTTCATTGCAGGAGTATCAGTCGCGACAAGTCCAATCGCGCTTTATATTGCGAATAACCTGAAACCCTTGCGTGACTTCTTTTTGGTGCTCTTCTTTTTCTCGCTGGGTGCTGGATTCCAAATCGCACTGATTGGGGAAATATTCATTCCAGCAATGATCATGGCCGCCCTGGTGCTACTTTTAAAGCCCATTGTTTTTCATGGGTTGCTACGAAATCTCAGCGAAACAGATACGAATAGCTGGGAAATAGGATTCAGACTTGGACAAATTAGCGAGTTTTCATTACTCATAGCCTTTATGGCCAGCGCAGGGCATTTGATCGGCGAACACGCATCACACCTGATACAAGCAACAGCCATACTGACATTTCTGCTTTCCTCCTACATTGTTGTTTTTAAATACCCGACCCCTATTGGCGTATCGGACAAACTGCGGCGAGATTAATAGGTACCAAAATTAGAACTGCCCCCTGTATTTATTAGCCAGAATGTCAGGGCTATAGCCCTGCCTCAAAGATTTTGGTAGCTTGGTAGCAGAGACTCAATCTCAATTAATAAAACCATTCAATTAAAATGAGGGATACCGATGACGCTTGAAGCATTTAGATTAGAGACGAGAGCATGGCTGGCAGAGAACTGTCCGCCTGGTGCACGCGGTGCAGGTGAAATCTCAAATGGCAGTACAAAGATTCAAATTAAAGACCCGGATACTCGAGTCTGGATTGAGCGAATGGTAGCGAAAGGCTGGGCTGTTCCGAGCTGGCCTAAAGAATATGGCGGTGGCGGTTTGTCCACTGAAGAATTTGTTGTACTACTGCAAGAAATGAAGGCGATCTCTGCGAGGCCAGCGTTGTCTAGCTTTGGCACCTCAATGATTGGTCCGACTTTGCTTGAATACGGCACAGATGAGCAGAAAAAGCGCCACCTACCCCGTATTGCGCGTGCAGAAGTTGAATGGTGCCAAGGATATAGTGAACCTGGTTCCGGTTCTGACCTCGCGAGCTTACAAACTCGAGCAGTGCTTGAAGGCGATCAATTTATCATCAACGGACAAAAGACATGGACCTCCGGAGCACACAATGCAGACTGGATGTTTATTCTTGTAAGAACGGATAAAGATGCACCAAAACATGAAGGTATCAGTTTCATGTTACTGCCAATGAACCAACCTGGTGTCGATGTTAAGCCTATCCCTTTGTTAAGCGGTGTCTCGACGTTCAATGACACCTTCTTTGACAATGCAATAGCTGCTAGAGATGACCTCGTTGGTGAACTTAATCGAGGTTGGACCGTTGGCAAAAGATTGTTACAACACGAAAGGTCCGGGATGGAATCTCTGCTTTCTGGTAGCACTAAGAAAAAAGATACGAACCTGCTTGGCATCGCAAAGGAATACCTCGGCATGCAGGATGGCAAGCTAGCCGAACCGCTGACTCGAGATGAGATCGTGACCTACGAAATGAACTCAAATGCGCTTCAATTGACTCGCAGGAGAGTGGTAGAAGAAACTCAAAGCGGCGCAACTCCCGGTCCAGCAACATCAATTTTCAAGGTGATAAGCTCGGAGCTTGAACAGAAGAACTATGATCTCATCACCAGAGTTCGGGGTAGCCGAGGCTTTGGCGTAGATGAAGTTGAATTCGCGGAAGAAGAACGAAACCTCTTAAAACAGTTTTTCTTCACCCGAGCAGCCTCAATCTATAGTGGTAGTAACGAAATCCAAAGAAACATTATCGCTAAACGCGTACTTGGATTACCGGATTAGCTGACGACTGGTCTTAACGAGTGCTTAACAAGCGCTTAGTAAAAGGGCATTAGGCTGACTCATGTTTGAGTCAGCCTAATGCCTGAAGCTAGCATCTTTGTTAGTTGCAACCGACTGAAGCTCGATCGTCGCTTTCAGCAATTGGATCTCCCTATATAAATCAGTAAGAGACACCTGATCAGGGTCCTCTTCTACTTCTTTCTGGTGCTGCTCTTCTAGAACATTGACGACAATACCAATAACCATGTTAAGAAAAGCAAAGGCTGTCAGAAAGATAAACGACACAAAAAACGCCCAACTCCAACCGTAAACTTCCATCGTTTCATACATAACATCGGTCCAGTCTTCAAACGTCATAACCCTGAACAAGGTCAACATGGCTCTTGCAATATCACCCCATAAAAAAGGGTTTATAGACTCAAAAAACAGACTGCCGACAGCCGCATAGATATAGAAAATAATGAACATCAGCAGCATCACATAGCCAAGTCTCGGTAACGCAATGAGCAGAGAATTCAGCAGTATTCTCAACTCAGGAATAAAGCTTACCATTCGCATAACTCTAAAAACCCTTACCAGCCGAGCAACCAATACCATGTCGGTATTTTCTATTGGTATTAGGCTGACTACCACAATTACGGTATCAAAGAGATTCCAGGGGCTGTTAAAGAATTTTAGTTTATTTTCCTCCGCAGCAAATCGAATAGTAAGCTCAACAACAAAAATGCCGGTGACAACCCAATCCAGCACGCCTATGAGTCCAATGAAGGGTTCAGGCAAATCATAGGTTTTTGCACCCACTAACATCGCAGAAGTGATGATAATAAAAATGATGAAAGCTTCGAACAGGCGGTTTTTGTAAATAGACTGGAAGGAAGAGAATGTGCTCATTAATGTCCTGAACTTGGGAATAGAATTTGGTGCAATGCATTATAACCGGATCATATTACTCAAAAATAAAGAGACCAATCACTTCAACGTGATTGGCCTCTTTATTATCAAAATTTTCATATCAACAGGAACAGATAATATTTGTCACGCTCCCTGCTCTATCAGTCTTCTAGTTTGACCAGTGTTCTTCCGCTGACACCACCTTGAATTATAGAATCAACAATCTCAGACAAACCATCTAATGTGACTTCTGTGGTCATCGCCTCTAGCGAATCAGGTTTCAGATCTGTAGCCAGCCTGTCCCAAATTTCCTGCTTCTTAGCGAGCGGCAGTAAAACAGAGTCTACTCCTAGAATATTTACATTACGCAGAATAAAAGGCAGCACAGTGGTTGAAAATGCTGGAGATGCAACAAGTCCGCAAATTGCCACACTACCACTATATTTCAAACCCTTAATCACGTTTGAGAGTATTTCACCACCAACAGTGTCGACGCCATGCGCCCAGGTTTCTGCCGCCATAGGTCGTTTATTAACTTCCGAGAGGTCTGCACGGCTTATCACGCTAGTGGCACCTAAAGACATCAGGTAATCACTCTTTTCCGCCTTGCCAGAACTTGCTACAACATCGTAGCCAAGCTTGGCTAGCAATGCGACAGCTACCGAACCAACGCCACCGGTTGCGCCTGTCACGACCACGGGCCCGTCGCTGGGTTGCGCGCCCATCTGTTCGATCTTATCGACACAGAGCGCTGCTGTGAAACCTGCAGTACCAATGATCATCGCTTCACGCGCATTCAGGCCATTCGGCATTTTTACAGCCCAGTTTGCCGGTACTCTAATATACTGACCATAACCACCAGCAGTGTTCATGCCCAAGTCATAACCAATAACGATCACCTCGTCACCAACCGAAAAGTTGTCGTCAGTGCTTTCGGCAATAACACCAGCAGCATCAATACCTGGTGTATGAGGATAATTTCGTGTCACGCCTGGAAGCCCTTTCGCTGAAAGTGCATCTTTATAGTTAACGGACGAATATTGAACCTTAATGAGTAATTCGCCTGCAGGAAGATCATCAGTTGATCTTTCTATTACTGAATGCGAAACACCATCATCGGTTTTCTCAACCCAAAATGCCTTAAAATTAGTCATCGATTACTCACACCTTTGTTTCTATTAAATTAAAAATACACACCCGTGTTCGCCGAACCCAAACTAGAACAAATTTAGAACTTATAAGGTCCAACGGAACGAAAATCATCAACATTTTTTATCTTGGCCGCTAACGACGCAAAACGATCCATCACTTTATCCATACGATTCCGATCTTCGACAAATTTAACATGGAAAACTGAAGCTTCGGAGCAACGATCAACAATATACTCATCGCTGGTTTTCAATTCATCAACTAACTTAAGCTCTAGTGCCCGTTTGCCGTACCAGGCCTCGCCAGTTGCTACTTCTTCTATTTCAACCACAGGCCTCTGTTCACTGACGAAATCTTTAAATAACTTATGAACGTCTTCAAGGTCCTCCGTGAATTTCTCTCGACCTTTGTCAGTGTTCTCCCCGAACATCGTCAATGTACGTTTGTATTCACCCGCGGTCAGTATTTCTACATCAACATCGTTTTTCTTCAATAATCGATGAAAATTGGGAATCTGAGCAACAACGCCAATTGACCCTAAAATAGCAAAGGGTGCTGCGATGATATGGTTTGCAATGCATGCCATCATATATCCACCACTTGCAGCCACCTTATCCACGGCAACGGTCAGGGTTATACCCTTACTCACAACCCGACTCAGCTGTGACGCGGCTAGACCATACCCATGGACTACGCCACCCGGACTCTCGAGTCGAACCAGTACTTCATCGCGCTCTTCAGCAATTAACAGAATTGCGGTTATTTCTTCACGAAGTTGCTCAACTGCGCTTGCCTGCACATCTCCGTCGAAATCCACAATAAAGACGTGTGTCTTCTCTTCTGCGTCATCCAAATCCGCCTCTTTTTTCTTGGCTTCTTTTTTCTGAGCTTTTGTTTCCTGTTTATGCTTCTTCTTTTCTTCTTTTTGGACAACTTTCCAGGCTTCGGGGTCGAGAATCATCTGTCTGAGATTCTGGGTTACAGACTCGATGCCCTCGTTAATATTTCTCATCTCAATATGGCCACGATCAGGGTGGCGGGTCTTCTGACCCATACCGACGACTACCACGATAACCACCACCACCGCGATCAACAACGTGAGGGTCTTAGCTAGAAACAGGCCGTACTCTGCAATAAACTCCAAATTATACTCCGCTCGAAAAAAATCGGCGTATTCTAACACAATTAGACTGATTGACTTAGCTGATACCCAGCTGTACAAACATCATGCACTTGGCTTATGTTCAGAATATATGTCGAAAATATATGTTGAAAGCTGCCTCATAAACTTTTTGTCATTAATTTCCGCATTTAGGCCGTTTTCAACGGTACAATTAGCACTATGAGCGAATCTGACTTAGTTAATATTCTGGAAAAGAAGACAGCCTTCCTGGCGCCACATTTTAAGCCAGGATTCCTGCAAACTGACCGCGCAGTGTTTCAGTTTCAATTTGACCAAGACGCACCCTTTCACCTGATTGTCGAGGCAAATGCATTTAGCCTGATACCAGGCGTCAACCCGCACCCTTCAATTACATTGTATATTGATCGACCGCAGACCTGCTGGGGTTTACTCATCGGTTGTGAGGATGGGATGAAAGCATTTCTGGACGGCCGATATCGTGCTGACGGTAATATTGTACTGAGCCAACTATTACTCTATATGTTTAAAAGTGATGACCCAACGATCGCCTATGAAGTTCAGGACTAAGCCTTTAACTGCTTGAGAGAAACAGCATTTGGCGTTAGTTTATTAGCGGCCAGGTATAAGGTCTGCAAGGTTGTTACGGGCTGCTTGGCTACCTTGGGATGCAGCCTTCTCATACCAGAATATCGCCCGATCCAAATTTTTGTCGACCCCGATGCCCAATTGATAAAGCCTGCCAAGGTTATTTTGAGCAGCCACCCTGCCTTGGGCTGCTGCGCGCTCGTACCACCTGACTGCTTCAACCGAATCTTTAATCACTCCTGAACCATTTTCATACATATACCCAATAGTCTGTTGCGCATCTGCATGACCACCTGTTGCTGCTTTGCGATACCAAAATGCTGCCTCGGTAAGATCCTTTTGAAGATCTTTGCCGTTTTCATATATCAACCCTAACCGGATCATTGCTTGTAATTCATCGGCGTCCGCAGCTTGCCGGTACCACCTGACTGCTTCTTGAATATTTTTTTCAGCTTCCTGACCTGTCTCATAAATATATCCCAATGAGAATTGTGCCTTGGTGTTTCCAGCTTCTGCAGCATCCACATACCTCTGCAGATAGGCACTCACCTCCTTCTTTTCCTGACTCGGCACCTCGACCAAACGTTCAGCGATTAAGGCAGGCCGAGAGGGCTTCTGTCTTGCCAAATTATTCTCAGCTTCTGCAACCGATACGCTAGCGTTATATTTTTTCATGGCACTACTTACTATTGGCGCGGCGGTTAGATTCTCAACAACGTCATTTTCAGTCGCGCTACCAACCTGTTCGACTAATTCCTCAGATGCGCTTGCTGTTTGGACCGCTGTTCGGGCAAAAGACGAAACATTTGATTCTTCGACGCTTTTAACTGGCTCGACATCGGAAGCCATTGCAGCTGTGGGCGTCACTTCGAATTGGTCTGGCGCGATGTACGCGGTGTTCGCCTCAACATTAACAAGGGGTTTTACAGTGAGGGTTTTTACAGTAAATGGTGCCATACCAGAAGACTTTGAACTGCTAAGTGGGGACGCCGTTATTCGAGTAGACGTTGCTGAGGCTGATATTGCTGAGGCTGATATTGTTGAGGCTGATGCCGCTAGAACGGGTGTCGGCGTTCGAGTAGCTGTCGGAGCATTTGTAGCTTCTTCGATTAGACCGTGTACGAGCGAAGAGAGTCTGGAATCTGATGTAACCTCTAGGCCGGTAGCATCAGAACCGCTCAGTCCTTGAGCACCTTGCTGAGTTTCCAATGGCACCTCTAGCTGAGCAGAATCCATAGCTTGAGATGAGTTCATAACTTCAGCGGAAACTCCTTCGGCCCCAGTAGGCAGCGGTGTTTTAAATGGGCTGACACCAACAATCTCATCAATATTGCCTACCGAAGCTAACAAGGGTGCGTAAACAAAACCCAGATCGGCGCCATCACGGGATATTTTGTACCAGGTACCGCCTTTTGTTTCCGTTTCTCCGACTCCCCAAACTCGGTCTCCTGCGCTTAGTCTCCCTACTCGTTTGGCTGTGGGAAATGGAATCTGTCTGATATTTGCTGTTTTGGTCGCCTGTAAATCTTTATCAAGAAAAGAGATTTTAAAGGCCTCTCGGGGGCGCGCTCTCTGTTTTGCAGCCGCTAATTTCTGCTGTAATAATGATTTTTTTACGTTCGCGAGCCCAGCAAAACTTCCTCTCGGATATTGCTTCAGATAAGCATCAAATTCTCTAGCGTTGTCACTATCCTTAATGGAATCCCAGAAAGAAACTTCGGCACTGTTATCATTATTACTTGCTGAGCTATTCAGAGCCAGGTCTACAGAAGGTCCGCTAGGCAAACGGAACACAAAATCACCACGGTCAAAATTTTTGTCTCGCAACTTGCCATAACGCGGTGTCTGCTGGGATTGTGTCAGATTAGTCACACGGTCTCCCAGGAAAATACCGAGCTCGCTTGCCGTAACGTAACCATCGCCATTGGCATCAGATCGTTCTTCACCGCTTATCGCGCGAATAAATAACTCACGAAAAGCACCGTCGTCAGATACTGCCTGATCAGCATCACCCGATGTCAAAAACTGCCGAACCGGCAAAGTTGTTGCACGCGTAATTGCAGCGGGAGGTAATGCACGTTGGCTAGAAAATACTGTACCGGCAAAACAAGAATCAAAAACCGCATAAACGTGTTTTGATACTGACAGCCGCATATAAGTGCCAAAATCGCGTAATGCAACGGACAAAAACTTAAATTGTGGACCATCGTTGGGTACAGGCGCATCGATCGGAATCAGAAAGCCTTCGCCGTCAATCGTTGCGCCATGACCGGCGAACCAGACAAACAACCGCGCCGTTGGGTCGTCACCTTTTAATATAAAGAACTTTTTGAAAGCGCTACTTAATCCGTCTGAATCAAGGTTTCGATAAAGCTCTACTTCAAACCCTTTCTCTTCTAGAACATCAGCGATCAACTCCGCATCCTTAACCGCGTTACTAAGCTTAGGCCAACCGTTATTATAATCATCATTGCCGATGATCAGCGCGTAGCTGTTGGCATAGAGTTCAAGCGACTCTGAGACAGGCGCATCGACAGCTTCAGACGCTCGAATCTCAACAGAAAGTCCGCGGGAGGCAGCCATGATGTGTGGTGATACGATGAACACCGCGGCAATTGCCGGCAATAAAATTATTAGCCTAGTAAGAGACCTACCTAACAAGAGGTAGAACCAATTGGTTGTCACCAATTCAGTATCCGGTATTCGAGCGCTCGGTTTCACTTAATTTCAACCCTCTGATTGCCACGCCGCAAGTAGTTTCGAGCAGATACCGCAATACTCATTTTTAAGGTATGAGTACAGGTGCTTGTGCAAGTTATAGCGATGTTTAACATTCTCTTATTATTCTTATGCGACTGTAATCTTCTCACTAATTTGACTTCGGTTAAACTGTCGGAATAATTTACAGAACCAATCTCTATTTGCTTAAGTGTTAGTGACCTGACGATGGATGCGCTAGACTCGTCATTACAAAATTCAGGTCCGCGAGCGAAAGCTACCTAAAAAGATTTACCCATGCTCCTGCGTCCAGGGATAACAATAATCAGCGAGGTATTGACCTCCTCGCGCTAGGATGGCCTATGAATTACAAAAACATGATTCTCACCGCAATATTTACGCTGACCACCACATCTACATTCGCCGAAGACAATGTCCTCATTCAGGGAGTCGTCGAAGCGACAGGTATGGGCACAGTTGATTTATCAAAAACCCAAAATAAAATCCAAGCAAAACTACTCGCTAAAAGAGCTGCTCGGGTTGATGCCCAACGTAACCTGTTAGAAATGGTTGAAGGCGTCAGAGTAACCTCGGGCACCACGGTAAAAGATGCACAATTAGAAAGCGACCTCGTCGCCAATAGGGTTAAGGGATTACTTCGGGGCGCGTTTGTCGTTGAAGAAAACATCATAGAGGAAGATGGAGATTTACTGGCAGAGGTAAAACTAGGATTGTGTATAGATGCATCACTGTCGGAATGTAAAGCTAGACCTAAGCTCTCTCAAATTCTATTAGAATCTTTACAGCAAACCGAACTAACGAGTTTCAAGCCGGAGTCAAACGCACCCGTCGCAGTTACGGCTGAAAAGATCACGGGCCTCATCATCAATCTTGAAGGCCGGGATTTTGATCCTTTTCTCGGCGTTAGACTCGTCACTGGTAAAGGCGAGGAAATTTACGGTCCATCGCATTTCAAATCGGCTAAAGGTGCGGATTGGATACACTGGGCTGCCACAACCGCTGAAGCACTTGGCAATTCAGAGGTCGTGGGTGATTCTCCCCTACAGCTTTCCGCCGCTGGCATCTCCTCAGAAGCTAATGTGGTACTTTCGAACGAGGCTGCCGTAAGAGTCTATCAAAGTAATCTGAACAACCAAGATTTCCTTTCACAGGGTCGCGTTATTTTGGTCCTCGGAACAGAATCTTAACTGAGCATGAAACATATAAAGATAAAAAAACCGAACATGAGACTCCTAATTCAAACACTCATATTGTCGGTGTTGATACCTTCAAGTCCCTTGCTCTATGCAGAGACTAGTACAGAGGACCCGTTCGATGCTTTTGACCGCCTGTTGGAAGACAATTTCAGCAGCATCGATTTAACCCTCGATGAGCAATTTGAAATCTTGAACCAAGCGATGGAAGACGGTTACCAAAAACTAAGTGAAGAAGTCGCAGAAAGCTGGGGTAGTAACGAGGTCAAACTACCCTCAAAAACAACCTGGGTCGATTACAGCGATGATCTCAGTGTACGAAGAATGATCGATTTTGAATTAGGCACTGTCTCAATCGAGCGCGTCATAGATGTTAACGACAAAGTAGCAGATATCATTGGCGACATTACTATCGCAAATGATGCATTGCAGACCGATAGCCTGGCAGATTTAGCGAAGAAAGATACAGCTCTCAAATACGCGAAAGAAGAGTTACTAGACAAAGGTCTCGAGATAATTGAGCCCGATCCAGCAAAAGCAGATCCGGCGCCAGTACTTGCCAACCTCAGGCACGCCGTGGCTCCAGATTTACTTGAGGACGTGATAAGTCAAGCGATGAATCTGGATGAAATGGCAAATAAAATGCTAGCACCCAAAGTCTCAGATACACCCGGTCCCCCTTTTGCCGCAGTTGTCACGCCGCTGCCGAATAAAAAACGAAAAATTTCAATCCAAATTCCTTTAAAAGCGAACTTCAAACACTTGCTCGCCAATGAATACCTCGCAACAGTTGCTAGCGAAGCTAAAAAACAAAACTTACCACCTTCATTGTTGCTTGCTGTGATGGAAACAGAATCACACTTCAACCCAAGAGCAAGATCAGCAGTCCCTGCATACGGTCTGATGCAACTGGTTCCGAGATCTGGCGCCATGGATGCTTATCAGAAAGTGTATGGGGAAAAAACCTTGCTCGGGGCAGAATATCTCTATCAACCTGACAACAACATGGAACTTGGTGCAGCATACCTTCACATACTACATAACAGGTACTTGCGGCATATTACTGACCCTGACAGTCTCCAGTATTGCGCGATTGCGGCTTACAATACTGGTGCAGGCAATGTCGCAAAATCTTTCACGGGCAAAACCAACGTCAGAACGGCAGCAAAAATCATCAATGAGATGAAGCCCAATGAGGTGTATGCATATCTACAGGAGAACTTGCCTTACGAGGAAACCAGGCATTATATTGTTAAGGTAATAGAGGCACAAAAAAAGTATTTCGCATTTGACGAAATCGCAAAAAATGCACCCCCCTCCAACCCACTCTCTCCTAATCAGACAATTAGTAAGGCGCTCAGTCAAACAACTGATGAGAAAAATTATAAGGAAGCTGATCTACTGCGTTATGTAGGGATACAGCAACAGCCCGGATCACATCTATGAAAACAATGCTCGTAACAAGCTCACTGGTATTCCTCACACTTATTTTATTTACGGATCAAAGCGCTGCTGACGAGGTCGTTAAAGAAAATGCTAACGGCGGCATAAACTGGAGCCAAGGCGTTGTCTACGCCATAGGTTACGGTACAGCTAAACCCGATACATCACCGGCGCAGAAACGAATATTATCTAGGCGTGCAGCTATAGTTGATGCGCAGCGTAATCTTTTAGAAATGACGAAGGGAGTACGCATTAACTCTGTGTTGAAAACAGACCAAGCAATGAATGAGAGCCGGGAGACAGCAACGCGGGTAGAAGGACTTATTAAAGGCGCGCAGGTTACCAAACAGCACTACCAAAATGAAGTGTCAACCGTAACGATGGCAATGCCGATTTCTGGGAAATTTTTGGAGGCTGTATATTCAGAACAAATG